>JAAKFI010000015.1 GCA_011065125.1 Candidatus Anoxychlamydiales bacterium
TTTTTTCTATCTTTTTTTTTATCTAAGTAATCTTTTTTAATAGCTCTAAAAGCCCTTGGAATTTGATTATTTATAATATCATCTATATTTGGATTTATATGATCTCCATATAACAAAATATCGTTTCCTGCAATATGTGCATTTATTGCTATTTCTTCTATAGAATATAAATTAGTAAGTGCTTTCATATTTAAAGCGTCTGTAATAATAAGTCCTTTAAAATTTAAATAGCCCCTTAAAAGATCTTGAATAATAAATTTACTCATAGTAGCTGGCACACTATCTAATTTAGGAAGCATAATGTGAGCTGTCATTATACAACTAACACCCTCTTTGATTAGATTTTGATAAGGAATGAAATCCACACTTTTTAATCTATTCAAATCATGATCATTACTTGGCAGATCTAAATGCGGATCAACTAAAATATCTGAATATCCAGGAAAATGTTTCATACAAGAAAGAACATTATTATCTTCCATTCCAAGTGCTACTTTTTTAGCTTTATTTGAAATATTTATCACATCACTACCAAATGTTCTCATTCCAATAGACGGAGTCTTTATATCATCATTTACATCAACTACTGGCGCTAAATTTATATGAACTCCAACAAGTTTAAGTTGCCTTGCAATTTCATCTCCTAACTCATATAAAATTTCATCTTCTTTTATTTTTGAAAGATAGATATTTTTAGGATAAGAAATAGTGTTATCCATTCTCATACCAAGCCCCCACTCAGCATCTGCTGATATTAAAAGCGGTAATTCAGATAAATTTTGGAAATAATTTAAAGCATCTATTTGGGACTTTGGATCCGATTGTTTAACTATAAAAGAGCCGATATGGTAATTTTTTATTAAATAATTAATGTCATCAAAGTGCAAAACATCTCTTTTAGGACAAAGAGGCGCCATAAATAATTGTCCTATTTTTTCATCTAAACTCATATTTTCGATGATTTTTTCAATCTCTGCTGATACTAGTAAAAAAGGAATAAAAAGAAGGATAAAAAAAAGACGCATAAATCCTCATAAATTTGATTTATAAATTTATAAAATCATACGTTTTGTTTTCATTTATAAAAAGTGAAAATATTAATTTTCATAATTATAACTAAGGATTTGATACCGAAGGAAACACTTTAGATTTAATTGCTAAAGCTAAAATCTTATCTAAAGGAAACTGGCCCCGCACATCTTCTGGAAGTTCCGAAAGCCGAGATAAAGTTAAATTATCTTTGGAGACTCTTTGATATTCAGTTTCGAGTTCTTTCATTCTAATTAAATCATATCTAATGCCTCTAACTAAATCATCAATATCACCAATCCTTAAATGTGCAATCCAATAGTTTAAATTACCGTCTATTGAATTTATGATAAATGCATAATCTCTTTTTTTTGTTTCTAAATCGACAGTTACCCTAGCTACATTTAATTGAGATTGTATCAATTCAAAGCTTAATCTGCTTAATTCTACACTCATTTTTTTCCTTATTTATTTCATATATCGTAACATAAATTATTAATTCACAAAATATTAAATATAATTATTTATAATATTATTTATTTTAAATATTAATTGTTAATAATTTATAAAATGTTAAAAGTTATCTTTTATTAAAAAAACTTAGTAAATAATCTTACTATATCTTGATAAGTTATAAATATTATTCCAAGTATCAAAAGCACAACAAATGGGATAATTAACTTTTGCATAGTTTTTGATTTAAGAGGTTTTCTAACAATCATTTCATATACTGAAAACAATATATGCCCTCCATCTAATACAGGCAGAGGAAATAGATTAAATATTCCTAAATTAAGAGAAATTAACCCCATCCAAAATAAAGCCTCGTTAATTCCAAGAGTCCAGCTTTTTTGTACTATTTGAATAATGCCAACAGGACCGGCTAAATGTTTTGGAGATAGATAGCCTGTAATCAAAGAAATAAGAGTTTTATAGATCTCTTTAAATCCATCTAAAAACAAAATGAAAGGATTTGGATTATATTTGATTGATTTATCTGATAAATTCACTCCTAAAAACTTTTTGTTTTCAAATTTCTTTAACTCTAAAAGTCTTTGATTTTTTTCTATAACATCTTTATTTTTTTCAATTTCTTTTCTCATTTTCATGTAACTTTGAGAAATAGGATTTTGAGGATATAAATCTGTAATTTCTTTGATTGCTAGAGGTTCTATTGGATCTAAAACATATAAGTCATTTATGCTATTTTGATTATTTATACCAATATTTGAAATAAGCTTTTTTAAAGAAGATATATCTAAATTTTTATCAAAGTTTGCATCTGCAATTGCACTTGTATCATGAGTTGAAAAAGCATCTTTTTTCTGAGAAATAATTAAAACTTTTGGAGTTTGTAATAATTTGAATAATTCATTTGCATTTTTAATTTTTTGATTGTTTACAGCTATAATCTTATCATTTCTTTTAAGATTTCTTACATAAGTAGATCTTTTATTAGATATGACTTCATAAGATTTTAATTTTCTTTCAATATATAAATCATCATTAAAAAAATACTCAATGAAATAAAGATCTGCTATATTTGTTTTAATATTGTTTTCATATCTATAATCTTCAAGTTCATTTTTAACTCTTGAATCTATTGCAAGCTCTGATATTTTAACAAGTGGCATTTGTGTATGAAATATTTCTTTTCCTCTTTGTACTGTCAAAAATGCACTTGGAGTATTTATTATTTCATTTAATTGTCTATTAGAAAATAAAATATGACCATTTACCCAAAGAAATCTATCTTCTTTATTTATTTTTGAGTTATCAAAAGAATTAATAAAAGAGCCTTGATAAATTAAATATTTAGCAGGAGACATTATACCTATTGTTCTAAAGTCTTTGTCCATTTCAGCAGAAGAATATGTCTCTAAATCATAATTAAATAGCTCTTTAGTATTATTGAAATAATCTATTTTATTTCCTGAAATCTGTGTTTTTTTACCATTTAATACAGATGCATATATAACATCTTTAAAAGATGTATATACTTCATTGTTATATTTTATAATCTCATCGCCAGCTTTAACATTGAAGTTATATAGTTTGGAATTTGTATCCACATATCCTATTTTTTTTGTAATTTCAGCAAATGATTTATTTCTTCCACCAGAGATAAAAACTAAACAGAAAAGTAAAAAAGCAAAAATAATATTTACTAAAGGTCCCATTAGAGCAACTTTTATTCTATCCAATGGTTTGCTAGCAAAAAAACCACCTTTTATTTCATAAGGCTCTAAGTTTCCTTCTTTTTCCATACCTTTGATTTTTACAAAACCACCAAATGGAAGAATTCCAATTTGCCATTTAATATCCCCTCTATACCATGAAAAAATAGGTTTACCAAAACCAATTGAAAAAACTTCAACAGTCATTTTAACTCTTTTAGCCATAAAGTAATGACCGAGTTCATGAACAAATACTAAAATCCCAAGTCCTAAAACCGCTAAGATGATGTATAAAATATTTTCTAACATAATTTATTTGCCAAATCCCTTGCTTGTTTGTCTACTTCTAAAATATCATCTAAAGATAACATATCTTTAGTCTTATGAAAAGTAATTAATTGCTCTAATTTATTAGATATATCTAAGTATGATATCTTTTTATTTAAAAATTTCTCGACTAGCACTTCATTTGCCGCGTTTAAAAAACAGGGGTAACTCTTTTTTTCTTTTATAGCATCAATTGCAAGTCTTAAACATTTAAATTTTTCTAAATCAGGTTGAAAAAATGAAAGTTTATCATTTTTAATAAAATCAAATTTTTCAATATTTGATTTTATTCTATTTGGATAACTAAGAGAATAACTTATTGGAATGTACATATTAGGTTTGGACATTTGAGCTAAAATGGATCCATCAATAAATTCAACAAAAGAATGAATAATACTTTGAGGATGAATTACAACATCTATTTGATCAATATCCAATTTAAATAAATGATAAGCCTCAATTATTTCAAGTCCCTTATTCATCAAAGTAGAAGAGTCTACAGAGATCTTTTTTCCCATTTTATAAGTTGGATGATTTAAAGCATCATTTAGAGTAATCTTTGATAGCTTTTCTATTGAGTAATTAAAAAAAGGTCCTCCAGATGCTGTTAAAATAATTCTTTTCACATCTTTTGTTTTCTCATTTTTTAAACATTGAAAAATAGCATTGTGCTCTGAATCTACTGGGATTAATTTTGCGCTATGTTTATCTAATAAACTATTAACAAAATCCCCTGCAGATACCATCACCTCTTTATTAGCGAGACCTATAGTTTTATTTTTTTTAATTGCATGTATAGTTGGAATAAGTCCAATAAAACCACAAATAGAGCTCATTACAAAATCTACTTCATCTAAACTTACAATTTCAATTAAACCATCTAGACCTGATACAATTTTAATATTAGGTATTTTTTTTCTAAGCTCTTTTGCTTTTTTTTCATCAAAAATTGCTATGATTTTAGGGTTAAATTCTCTTGCTTGTTTTTCTATTTCTAAAATATTTGTATTAGCTGAGAGTGCTATTACTTCATATAGATTAGGGTTTTGTCTAATCACATCTAAAGTAGTTTTTCCAATAGAACCTGTAGATCCTAAAATTGAGATTTTTTTCATAGATAGTTAAAATAAAAATTTTAACAAATATAATATCATAAAAAAATGCTATTAGTCAAGAGAGCGCCAACGAGCAATTAATAAATCTTCTAACTCTTGTGCCATAGCTAAATGCATTATTTCTTCATCTTTCATTGCTATAAATTCTTTTTTTAAATTTTCATCACTTACATGCTCAGATAGATGATCATAAATTTGATGCATTTGCATTTCAGAATTTTTTATTTGTTTAATCATTTCTTTAACGTCTTCTTTGGTAATCATTTATAAATCCTTTATTTTCTAAATTTTAAAAATCTTCTTTCGTTGAGCTTTCAACTTCTTTAATCATATCCTCACATTTTTTTTTGTGAGATCTATTTCCAGCTATAAGCTTATGAATTATGTTTTTGGCAGCTAATATAAAATCTTCATCAACATCAAATCTTTTAACAATTGCATCTATATGATTTAAATATACAGTAGTAGCAACCTCTTCTGTTTTCAATGCAAAGTGAAGAGCTTCAAGTAATTTTGTTTTTTTCATTTAATAATTCCTCAAAAAATCTATTAATTAAAATTTTATTTATATCAAAAAAAATTTTTATTTTCTCCTTTTCATTATTTTTATTAATTTTCCAATGACATTCCTTATTTATTTGAAACCAAATAAGTCCTTTTAAATTAAACTTTTCAAAATCTTGCAAGGCATCTTCTATCCATTTTTCTCTATTACCTCCTTTTATTGCAGAGGCCATTTCAAAAATAATAATAGGTTTATTGCTTAAAGATTTCAATTTAGATAAACTTGAAGAAAAGATGTCATTAAAACTTCTCCATTTACTTTCCCATCCCATATTGTTTTTATTTGCACATTTACCAAAGTTATACCCATCAAGGCCGAATAGATCCACTACATCACTTCCAGGATAATAATTAGTTAGATCATTGAAACTTTCATTTGGAATGCTTTCTACATTAGGACAAAAAGCAAAAAGAGCATTTTTAACATTTTCTTTTTTGAAAAAAAAGTAAATGTATCTATACATTTTTTTATAAATTTCAGTTGAGTTAGGGCCATACTCTTTTAAACTAGTTCCCCAATGATACCTATTTAAGTTCATCTCTTGAGCAAATCTAATAATAATTGGTAGATCAATTTCCTTTATTTCATTAGTTAAAGATAATAAAAAGTTGTCATACTCTTTATTTAAAATTTTTTCATAATTTATTGTGATTTCTTTTCCTTTTTCAATATACATTGGCTCTATAGTAATTACAGGAATAATTTCAAAAGATTTTAAAACTTTTAAAGAGTTTTTTAAGTTCGAAAAAAGATTTTTATTGTTTTTATCAAATTGAATATAAAACTCTATTAAATTTGGAGTGAAATTAAATTCATATTCTAATTTATAAACACTTTCAATAGTTGGAAAACCTTCTATCGCAGCTCCGAAAAATCTAATATCTTCATTTGCAAAAAAAGTAGTGATAAAAAAAATAAAAATAAAAATTATTTTTTTCATTCAGCTTCCTTTGGTAATTCATTGTCTTTTTTCTTTTCAATTGGATTATTAAAATAAAATATTTTAGATAATATAAACACATTATAAGCGCACCAAAAAGCATTTACTAAAATAGGAATTATAAGTATCCTTTCAAAATAAACTCTATTTAACCCCCAGATAATAGAAGAAAAAAGCAAAATTATCATTGTAAATTGCACCCATAAATCTTTAATTGGCAGGGAATGAGCTGAAACATCTTTTGAAGTAACTTCAAACTTAGATTTTTTATTAATTAAAGCATGAAAAGCAGCCTTGATATAAACAGGAAAAGTTATCATCATTAAAAATTGCCCTAAAAATATATCTTTAGTTGTATAATGCCTTTGCCTTAAAGTCCAAAAAAAAGAGACTAATGTAATTATAATATACGGCAAAAATACAATCCCATAAATAATTGGTGATGCAAAATATATAGGAATTCTAAAAAAAAGATAAATAATTGGCATAATTATTAAAACAAAATAAAAAGCTCCTATAAAATAATGCGTTGTAGATAAAAGATATTCCCACCACATTTTTAACTTCATTTTTGAAGGACTTGTTAAAAGCTTAAATAAAACAGTTTTAAAAACGCCTATTGTTCCAAGAGCCCATCTATATTGTTGTTTAAAATAATTACCTAAATCTTCAGGGCCAAGACCAAATGCTAGAACTCTACTATAATACATACTTTTCCAACCATTTAAATGAAATTTAATGGAAGTTGCAAAGTCTTCTGTAACTGATGTTTCATCAAAACCACCAACATCTAAAAGAGCATCAATTCTAAATACTACATTTGTACCACAGCAAAACATAGCATTTTTTTCACTTTTGCCAATACATATGTATTCATAGAATATTACTTGCTGCAAGCCTGCTGCTCTTGCCACTCTATTCTCTTCGAAATTAGTATAGTACTGAGGAGTTTGAATAAATGCTAATTTGTCATTTGTTTCCATTAAAGGCATTAAATGATCTAAAAAGTCAATCATTGGATTTTGATCAGCATCGAAAACACATAAATATTTTAAAAGACTTACATCAACTTCTTTATTAAAAATGCAATTAGTCCCCTCTTTTTTTCTATTTTTTATAAAATCCAAAAAATCATTTATAATTCCAGCTTTTGCGCCTCTCCATTTCCTTCTAAAAAGATTGATTCCTATTTCTTTGCAGAGATTTTCAACTTGCAGTTTATAATCTAAAAGATTTTGTTTTTCTTCATCATTTTTGAATTGATCATATCTTGTATCATCAAGTAAAAATATTTCTTTATTTTTATATTTTAAATTAAAAGTACAAATGAGTGTATTTCTTAAAAGATCAATAGGCTCTTTATATGAAGGCACTACTACAGCTACATACGGATAATTTTCTAATTTAATATCTTCCGGTCTTTTATCTACAAAAGATTTATATTTCATTACAACTTGAACAACTTCTGCCAGATATCCAAATCCATGAATTATAATAAACGTCTCAGCTAATAGTAAAAGCATGGCAAAAAAATTCTCATACCAATAGTGCTCTGCTTTAATATATAAAACTATTCTAGTAACTAAATAAGTAAGAGTTACAACAATTGTAGAAAATAAAATTACAAGAATTAAAATTTCAAATTTCTTTCTTTGTTTTCCCATATTTACTACCTATTAAAATTGATATTTAAAAATTGCATTTATCCCTACAGCATCCCAAAGTTTTGATCTATGTATATATCCATTTAAAGAAAACATGTAGTGATTTAAAAAACCTATATTCACATCTGCATCAAATCTAACAGTTGGATTTTTTTCAGTATCATTACCATAAAATAATTTCAAATCGTAGTATCTTTTTTGATTAGTGCATATTTGTGGACTAGCTATATCATGAAACCACTCTAATTGCACTCTATAAGCATTGTAATTATGTGGAGTCCAATAAGGATGAATAATATTGATAAGATCACTACCATCAAAAATGAATCTGTTTAATTTTTTAGAATTTCTATATTCACCTAAGAAATTAAATTTTAACATTGTTGGGTGCGAAGTTAATCTATAGCCTACTTCAATGTTAAGAAATTGGATATTATTATTATCACTAAAATTTTGATATCTTATTGCTGCCTCTATATCTATTTTTCTTTTTATTGAAGATATAGATTCTAGCATCCAAGTACTCTTTTGAATTCTTTGCTGCAAGGAAAAAATGTTGTCTAACTTATTTTTTTTATTAAAACTCAAATTAAGTTTTATAAAATCTTGTAAATTGAAATTTAAATTTAATCCACCTTCTATAGTTTTTCTAAACTTCTTTAAATAAAATTTTTGTGAGAAAAACGCATTGGTTCTAATATATGGAGATAAAATTCCATCATAATAAATATTATATCCGATAGATGGATATTTTATATTTTCAAGCTGGTCTACATTTTTTATTTGAGTGTTTTTCTCAAAAGTAGGTTCATCATTATATCCTGAAACAGAGGCTTTTAATATATGAGAGCACTTTATTGGAACTCCAATTAAAAAATCTAATCTATGTTGAATAATTCTATCTAAATCTCCCCTTCCTTCTTCTTGAAAATAGTTATAGTTTAATTTCAAAAATGGATGAGCTTCAATTTTAACCCTATCATATGCTAATTTAGCTAAATTATGAGTAGAATCGAATTTCAATAATTTCAAGTAAGCTTTTTTGGATGGATTACATAAATTCATAGCGCAATAATTTTGTGCCACATCAAATAAAGCCTCAAGATTATATGGATGCATTTTTATAAGTTCTTCATATGTTTGAGCTGATAGTAAATATTTTTCTTCATAAAAAGCTTTTTTTGCCTTTTTTTCTAAGGTGATAGATTTTTGAATTTCATATTTTGCGCTTAAATTTATTAAAATTTCATTTAAAGTAGTTTTCTCCGTTTTGGATAAATTATAATTATCAATATTATTTTTAATTACTTCATAGCTTACATACCCACCCTCTTTTAACAAAAATAAATCATAAAGAAGTTTTTGATTTTCTATTTCTTCACTTTTTATAACATTTTCAAGAAGGATTTTACTAATTGTTGGACAGAGTTCTTTAGCATATATTTTTTCTGCAAGGGGGGTGTCTTTTGCCCAAGAGGCAACTCTCGCCATTTCTCTTATTATTACAGGATCATCTTTCCTAAAAGAAAGTAAATTTTTATATTCAAAAATTGAGCTATCATAATACTTAGCCCAAGATAATACTCTAGCTATCCAAAGAGATATTTTGTAATTTGGGAAATAATTATAATTCATAGAGTTTAAAATATCTAAAGATCGAAAGTATTGTTGATTAGAAGCTAGCGCTTGAGATAAAGATAATTTAGCAAAAAAACAGTTTGGATCTATTTGAAGAGCCTTTTGATAAAATTTTATTGCTATTTTAAAATGCCCTAGATTTGAATAAAGAGTTCCATATTTCTCTAAATCAATTGTATTATCAGCTTCATTTAATAAATTTTCATAGTCACTTAATTTATTTTCTATTTTTAAAAGATTGAACTTAGCTTCAATAAAATTTGGATCAACTTTCAAAATTTGCAAATAATAATCTTTTGCTAACTCTTTTTTATTATTATTAGCATAAAAATTTGCTATGTAAAATAAACAGATCTTTTTATATTTATCTTGTTTTTCTAATTTTGCAAAAAGCTCTATAGCTAAGTTTAATTCATTATTTATACATAAGCATTTGAAATAGATTAAGCTATTTTCTAAATTATCATCTATCTCATATGCTTTTTTAGCAAAATAAAGAGTTTGATTAATATCATTTTGCATTAAAGAAATATCCGATAGCATTCTATAAGATGCGTCTATCTCTTTTTTTTCAAAAATTAATTTTTGTAAGATTTCTTTTGCTTCTTCATATCTTTCTTGAGATGCTAAAAGAAAAGATAGCTTTAAATTAATATTAGCATTGTCAGGTTCTTTATTTTGTAAATATAAATATATATCTTCTGCTTTGTAAAAATTAGCAGAAGCCATTAAAGAAGTTGCAAATCTAAAAAAAATATCTTCTCTAAAATTTGTCTGATACAATAAAGATAAAAATAAATCTTTAGAAGTATTTGGATGGCCTATTATAGCTTCAAAATTTGCATATTCTAATTTAATATTTAAATTGCAAGGATAAGAACTTAACAGCTCATCGAATAATTCTTTTGCTTTTATATTGTTATTCTCTCTTACATACAACCTTGCTATTTCTAATAAAACCACAATATCTTTATTATCCAATGCTTGAAGATTTAAAAGCATTTCTAAAGCCTCTTTATTATCACCATTGGCACTTTTTGATAAAGCTAACATCTTTTTAACTTGGTAGCTCGGTTTTATCTGAACTAACATTTCATATAATTTGATGGCTTTATCATATTTTTTTAAATATCGATAAGCTAAAGCCAGTTCTTTAAATAGCTCTATATTTAATTTTCTATCTCTTTTGTCTAAATATTCATAAACTTCTATAGCTTCTGCATCCATTTTATTCTTAACGTATCTTTTAGCTAGATCTAAAAGAACTTGATCACTTGAAGAAAAGACTGTGTTAAAAGTATCTTTCAATTTATTTTGATTTTGATTATTTGAAATATATAAATTTACTTTTTCATCAATATTTCTAGAGTGCATATTTAAATGATTTAAGTATTTTTCATATATTATTTTTGCTTGATTTAATTCATCAAAATATAAATAAAAATTTACAAGCATTAACTTGGTATGATCATCAATTTTTGAAAAATGAATCTTTTTTAAAAGATCTAAGGCATCTTTATATTTTTTTTCTTGAAGGTAGACGTTTACAAGCTCTATTTGAATACTTGGTTTACTTTCTTTTTCTAATATTTCTAAATAAACCCTTTTCGAATCTTTAAAATTTTTATCGTATTCATATTCTCTTGCTGCAAAAATCATTACATCTATTTTTTTTACATTTCTAGTATCTTCTTTTAAATTTTCTAGAACAATTTCATATAAGCTTGCAGCTTTATCATAATAACCATTTCTTGATAAAACTTTTGCATACTTAATTTTTAAGATGAGATTATCTTTATCTTTATCTATTTCATTTTTATAAAGCAAAAGCGCTTTTTCATCTTGATTAATTCCAATATAAAAATTAGCTAAAGAAATTATTAGTTTTAATTGATAATTATTTTCAGATAATATCTTTTTATATTCCTCTTCAACTGTTAAATAGTCCCCTAAGATATTTGAAATATCGATAATTTTTTTATTTATGTAATTGGGATTAAGACCTTTTTCCAAAGATTTAACGTATAAAGATCTAGCTAGACAATAATCTTTTTTTATAAACGCATTTTCAGCTTGTCTATAAACAACCCATTTATTTTCAATAATAAAATACAATAAGCTTGTAATTATAATATTTAAAATAAAAATTCTTATTATGTTTTTCTTTTTCATTGTTTAGATAAATCTATATTATCACAATTGCCTTGTTTATATTTTTTATTTAATATATTAATATTAAATAAGCAACCTTGATTACTCTATGATAAACACAAACATAAAAAAGATACTTTCTTCTAAATCAATCAAAGAGAAATTTGCGATTTCAAATAAAGACAAAAAAGTTCTTAAGTATTTAAACAACAATGAATTATTAAATGAATTAATTCAAAATTTCACAAAAGAAGAAACATTTCTAATTCATTCATTAATTTTAATTGATCAAATAAGTAAAGTCATTGATTTCAATAAAAACAAAAAAGATCTTTTTAATTCTTTAAAAACTTTAGTTAAAGAACTTTATGAAATAGAAAAGTTTTATTTTTCAATTGGAGGTTTGATTGGTTACTATTTAATTTTCACAACCCTTTTAGCAAAGAAAGATAAATCAATAATTAAAAAAAACATAAAATTCTATGAGCCAGAGTATATAGACATACAAAATAGAAATTCTGAAATAAACAAACTAATTGATGTTGGCATAGAAAATTTAGATAAAGTAGCTTTTGTATCTCCAATGGGAGGAGCAGCTGATAGGTTTGGTTTAATCAATGAAATAACCAAAGAGCCCATGCCGCTAGCTAGTTTAAAGTTTTTAAATTCTAATCTTTTAGAAATCATAATCAATGACCTTTTTGCTCTTGAATATTTATACTATAAAAAAACAAATAAAAACATCACTATCCCAATAGTGATTATGACCTCAGATGCTAAAAACAATCATCGCAATATTTTAGATATTTTAGAAAAAAATAAATGGTATCATAGAGGAAAAGAAAATTTTTATTTTGTTAAACAAATGCTTTGTCCGCTCATTTGTGAAAACAAAGATTTTGCGATGAAATCAAGTATGAAATTAGATTTAAAACCCTCTGGGCACGGGGTTATTTGGAAATTAATGAAAGATTCAAAAGTATTTGATTCTCTTTTAAATAGAAATATAAACAAACTATTAATCAGACAAATAAACAATCCAATAGCTTACTTAGATTATAATCCACTCGCCTTATTAGGATATGGAGTAAAAAATAAAAAAGCTTTTGGTTTTTTATCCTGCCAGAAACTTTTAAAAACAAAAGAGGGAATGAATGTTTTAAAAGAGAAAAAAAATGGTTTTTATTATTATAATTTTACAAATATAGAATACACTGATTTTAAGAAATATAATCTTAAAGAAGAACATACAAAAGATAGTCCTTATTCAAAATACCCATCAAATACAAATATATTATTTGCAGATATTAATGAGATTTTAAAAGCTCTTAACAAATGTGAATTTCCGGGTCTCATTATAAATTTAAAAACTAAAGTTTTACAAAAAGAAAATAATTCCATCAAAGAAATTAAAGCTGGTAGATTAGAATCTACTATGCAAAACATATCTGATTATATTTATAATAAATCTTTAAAAAAACTAAAAAAAGAAAATCAAAAAAAATTAAAAACTTTTGTTTTATATAACAAAAGAGAAAAAACAATTTCAGCAATTAAAAAACAATATATTAGTAAGTTAGATAAATTAGAGACTGATAGAAAATGTTACTATGATATTTTAACTAATTATTTTGATCTTTTAACTAATCATTGCAATGTAAAAATACCAAACATTATTTCATTTGATGATTATTTAAAAAATGGGCCAAACTTCACATGCTATATCAATCCAATTTTAGGGCCTTTATACGATATTATTTCGAAGAAACTAATTAATGGAAAATTTGATAATAACTTTGATTTATATTTAAATATTGCTGAACTTTATATGGAAAATATTTATTTAAGTGGTTCTTTAATAATTGAAAATAAAAATTTATTTTGCGATAAAAAAATTCTAAATAATACTAAATGTTATTTAAAAAATATCCAAATAGAAAATTTTGGAATTGATAAAAATTGTGAAAATATTTTTTATCAAAATAAAATTAAAAGAAACCAATCCCTTAAAATAATTTTAAATGAAAATTCTTCCTTTTATGCAAATAATTTAATTTTTAAAAATAATCTCATAATTGAAATCCCGAAAAATTATAAAATAACAGCTTTTGAAGAAGACGGCGCTATTAAATATAAAGACGAAAAAATTAAATAATAATAAGATTTATTTTTTAATACTATTATTCTTGCATAAAATAATATCACAATTTATAATCTTGTTTAATAAAAACCTTATAGAATAAATACATTTGCAATTAATTAAGCAAATGTCTAAATTAGGTTTTTTTATAAAACTTTTTATCATAGATAGAATAATTTTTTATCTATTTAGAAAAAGATTTAATAACTTAAATCTAAGGATGGAAAAAATGGTAAATAATGAAAAAGTTCAAAAAACCCTTAAAGAAATAGAAGAAGTTATTTCTAGAGCAATAAAAAAAGTAGGTGTTAGAAAAGAAAACGATCTTTGTAAATATATCCCGATGCCTGATGGTTATATGCATCATTTCACTTTAAGAAAAATGAAAAGAAAGCAACCTTCTGAGCTTGCTTCATTAATTAAAGAACATATTATAAATGTTGAGAAACCTCTAGCTCTTCCTCCAAAACAAAGAGCTCCTAGAGGATCAAGAAAAAGAAAAGATCAATTAAATTTTTCAAAATGGCAATTAGAGAGAATGCTGAACATAGCAAGACTTGCTGGTGATAAAGAAATAATTTCACTTTTAAGCCCAAAAAAATCTTTAGCAACTTATAAAAGAGAGCTTATTCAATCAATTAGACATAATAAAATTGATCCAGAGCTTTGGAATGGTTATGTTGAATCAGTTAATGCTCAAGTAACATTAGAAAATGTTTTATTAAATCAAAATTAAATTTTGAATTTCACAAATAAAAAAAACCTTTGAAAAAAATCAAAGGTTTTTTTTTATTCAAATTTCTTAAAAAAATAATTATTAAATACTTTTTATTTTTGTTGTTTTTTATTGAAAAGCCTCTATAATATTAGTAAATCCTATATTAAATATTTTCATTAAAAACAAAGGAATTTAAATATGACCCAACCCGTTAAAGAATTTTCTAAAGTTCGCTCACTTCTTTGGCCTATTCATAGTTTTGAGCTAAAAAAACTTCTACCTATGTTACTAATCTTTTTTTGTATTTCTTTTAACTATACAGTTTTAAGAGATCTGAAAGATACACTTGTAGTAACAGCTGGAGGTTCTGGAGCTGAAGTTATTCCATTTTTAAAATTATATGGAGTACTCCCTGGAGCTATAATTTTTATGCTTATTTACTCAAAATTATCAAATAAGTTAAGTAAACCAGGATTGTTTTACGCTACAATATCTCCATTTATAATATTTTTTGCACTATTTGCACTTGTATTATATCCTGCAAAAGATTTTTTACATCCTCATGCACTAGCTGATAAACTTCAAGCTGCTTTACCAAGTGGATTTATGGGTTTAATCGCTGTATTTAGAAACTGGATTTTTTCACTTTTTTATGTAATGTCTGAACTTTGGGGAAGTGTAGTACTTTCATTATTATTTTGGGGATTTGCAAATGAGATAACTAAAGTAAAAGAAGCAAAAAGATTTTATGCTCTTTTCCTAACAGGCGCAAACGTTGCTCTTTTGGTATCTGGACCTACTATTAGATATTTAGCACACTTACCAAAAAAATTAGCAGCAGCTGGTTTAACTACAAACATAGATCCTTGGGGAATGACAATTAATAGACTTACAGCAATTGTTGTAATGCTTGGACTTGTTATAATTGCATCTTATTATTGGATGAATAAAAATGTTTTGACAGACTCTAGATTTTACTCACAAGATGAGCAAAAAAACACTAAAAAATCTAAACCTAAACTTTCGATGACAGACAGTTTTAAATTTTTATTTAAATCTAAATATTTAGGCTTACTAGCTATAGTTGTACTATCTTATGGAATAGCAATTAATCTAGTAGAAGTTACTTGGAAATCTCAATTAAAAGCTCAATATCCAAATTCAAATGATTATTTAGCATTTATGGGAAGTTTTTCTATGATAACCGGAATGGTTACAATTTTTTCTACAATGTTTCTAGGTGGAAACATTATGAGAAAATTTGGCTGGAGATTCTCAGCTCTTTTAACACCAATTATGGTAGCTGTAACAGGAGTTACTTTCTTAGCTTTTGTGGTGTTTAAAAATTCACTTCCTGCACATTTAATTGGTGGCATCACACTTCAATTTTTAATTGTACTTTTAGGAGCTGCACAAAACATCTTATCTAAATCTTGTAAATACACTTTCTTTGATCCAACAAAAGAGATGGCTTATATACCTTTAGATCAAGAATCTAAAGTAAAAGGAAAAGCAGCTATTGACGTTGTAGGGGCAAGACTTGGAAAATCAGGTGGAGCTTTTTTACAACAAGGATTAATAGTTATGTGCGGTAGCTTAGCTGGAGTTGCTCCATACGCCATGGTAATCGTTGTATTAATCGTTGGCATGTGGACAATGTCTGCAAACGCTCTTTCTAAAAAATTCGAAGAGAAAAATGCAGAGATGGAAAAAAAGAGAGTTTCGGAAGAAGATCTCAAAGCTGTTGTTGAAAACAAGAAAAAAGAAGAAGTTGTTAGTTAATATCACATTAGCTATTAAAATTTCTAAAAAAAACCTGCAAGGTAAAATTTGCAGGTTTTTTTTATATATAAAATGAACTTTTTTGATTTTTAAATTTATAGTGTAATAGAATACTTTTAGATAGTGCTAAATATAAATTATTTTCATTAATAATATTAATTCTACTATCATCACATTGATACCAAAGATTTTCTTTTTTAACATATGTAATATAGTGACCAAAACTTGAAGAATCTTGTCTAAATTCAATAAAGGCATCAAGTTCATAAATTACATTAATAAGCTTTTTTACATTAAAAAATAAAATCTTTGTTTTAGGCATGGATTTATAGTTTAGAAAAAATCTTTTTCCATTACTAAACCATTTAAAAGAAATCAAAAGCTCTTTGGATAAAATATTTGATTTATTTAAAATATTAAAAATATAAGATTCAAAAGAAATATTTTTTTCTAAATCAAATCTAATTTGACAAGCTGGCCTAAAAGATAAAAAATTTGAATTTTTATGGATTAAAAAATTTTGATCTACTTGATTTTCTTCATAAAAAATACTCATAATTAAAGATAAAATTTTATATAAATCTAATTTACCTCTATTAGTTATAAAATTTTTTTCTGAGAATTTTTTCAATAAACATTCAAGCAATATATCACTTTTGATACTTACAATATCTTTTTGATTTTTTTTATCAATTTCATAAGTATCTAAAAACAAATTAAAAGAAAAAAAACTTTTTGGAGCGAAATAAAACATATTTCTAATAGATTTAATTGCTATCATAAATTGCAAAAGAGCATTTAACCAACTAACCCCTAAAATTCCAATTGGAGAAGATGGATTTTTTTTATAATTATTCGCTTTAGAAGGAAAATAATTAATTTTATCTCTTAGAAATATATGTGATTTTGGAAGCTTTAACATATTATAAAAAAGATTTAAAATAGCTTTTGCTTCATTATTTTTAGATAAAATATCAATAATATGTTTGGATTTATTGGGTAGTTTATTTTTAGCTAAACCAGATACTTTATAATTTAAACTATTATCTCTTAGGGTGTAATGCTTATCTCTATTAAATCTATGATTGAGTTCTTTTAATATTCTACTCGATCTTTTAATAGTACTAATTTCCATGTCAACCTCTTATCGAAAAAAGGTTAATAGACCTTATACTTATTTATTTTTCTTTTCAATAAAAGATTTGATAAAAAAAGTTATAAATAATTTTTGAAATATAGTATGAATAAAAAAAACAAGTAAATAATAAAATGTTTTTTAAGATTTCTTAATTATGTTATTAAAAAATAAAAACTGAAAAGATTTTATGAAGTATAAATATGTAGTAATCGGAGCCGGAGCTGCTGGATTAGTAGTTGCCATAGGACTTGCCAAATTTAAAAAAAAGGTTCTTTTAATTGAAAAATCTTATTTTGGCGGAGACTGCACCAATTTTGGATGCATCCCCTCTAAATCTTTAATAGCAGCATCTAAAATAGCAAATGATTTTAATAGAAAAAATGAATTTGGAATTAACATTGAAGGCAATTTAGATTTTTCAAATGTTTTAAAAAATGTAAGAGATATTGTTGAAAAAACAAGAAAAAAAGAAGATGAAATAGCACTAAAAAAATTAGGAGTTGATACTTTAAAAGCAACAGCTGCTTTTTTATCACCTAATAAAATTGAAGTTACTCAATATGATTCAAAAAAGCATATAATTGAGTTTAAAAAACTTGTAATAGCTGCGGGATCTTCTCCTTTCATACCTCCAATACCCAATCTTGACAAAACTCCATTTTTAACAAATGAAACAATATTTAATTTAAAAAACATTCCCAAAAGTTTGATAGTTTTAGGGTCTGGTGCTATTGGATGTGAACTTTCTCAAGCTTTTCAAAGATTGGGATGCCAAGTTTCAATAGTAGATATAAAAGATAAAATACTTTTCAATGAATCCCAACAAACATCCGATCTATTAAAAGATATTTTTTTTAAAGAAAATATCTCTTTATACTTAAGTCACACACCTAAAAGTGTAAATTTCAAAAATAATGAATTTATAGTAGAAATATCTAAAAATGAAAAAACATCTATAATAAAAGCAGATCAACTTCTTATTGCAACAGGCCGAAAACCTTCATTTTCATCTTTAAACTTAGACAACGCTAAAATAAAACATACAAATCAAAAAATTATAGTAGATAAATTTTCAAGAACTAATCAAAAACATATTTATGCTATAGGTGATATAATAGGCCCTCCTTATTTTACACATGTTGCGGAGCATCAGGCAAGAGCTGTTCTTTTAAGTTTGATTCTTCCATTAGGGATAAAAAAAGCAATATGCATAAAACATTTACCAAAAGTTACTTTTACTAATCCAGAAATTGCAAGCATTGGAATGAATGAAATAGAAGCTATTGAAAAATATGGAGATAAACATATTTTATCAATATCAATTCCAATCGATGAAATCGATAGATCCATAACTCAAAGAGAAAAAAATGGTTTTATTAATATAGTAGTAAAAAAATTCTCATCTAAAATACTTGGAGCTACAATTGTAGCTGAGAGGGCTGGTGAAATATTATCTGAAATTTATCTAGCTATGAATAAAAATATAAAATTAAAAGACCTAGCTAATATTATTCATCCTTATCCTACATATAATATTGGTATACGAAAAGCTGCGGATCTTTGGTATAAAAGTTTTTTTAGGAGAAAAAAATGAAAAAGTTTAAACGTTTTATTCCAATAATCATCATTTTAATTTTAATGATTATATTTTTCATCTTTATTGGATTTGATTTTCTATCCTTTGAAAATTTAAAAAAATATAGAAACTTTTTACTTAGTTTTTTAGATAAACACAATATCTTAGCGCCTATTTTATTTATTTTATCTTATATAATAGTAACGGCCCTATCCATTCCAGGAGCTATCTTTTTAACTTTGCTCGGTGGGTTTTTATTTAAACAACCTTTTAGCACATTATATGTCCTTATAGGAGCGAGTATTGGAGCTGGAATATTATTTTTAGCTGCAAAAACAGCTTTTAGAGATTTTTTTCAAAAAAAAGCCGGGAAATTAATGAAAAAAATTTCATCTGAAATTAAAAACCATGCTATGTGTTATTTACTTTTTTTAAGACTTGTTCCAGCGTTTCCTTTTTGGTTCGTAAATGTATTTCCTGCTTTTTTTGATATACGTTTTAGAACTTTTATATTAACTACATTTTTTGGAATAATGCCTGGAACTTTTATTTTCACCCAAGCAGGAGCTGGACTTGGTTCTATTTTAGATTCTTCAACTGAGTTTACTTTAAGATCAATTTTTACATTTCAAATTACACTTGTTCTTATTGTATTTGCTGTGCTTTCATTAATTCCTGTTATTTTTAAAAAAATTAAAAAAAAAATATGTTAGATACCTCTTTTAGATCTTTTTATCAAAAAGTTTTAATAGAACCATTTATTAAGTTTGCAATATTTAAAAAAATTCATCCAAATTTTCTTACAATACTTGCAATGATCACAGGAATAATAGCTAGTTTCTTTATAGCTATAAACATTAAATATTTAGCTATATCTTTATTATTATTATCTGGCTATTTAGATACTTTAGATGGCTCAATTGCAAGAAAATATTTCAAAACATCTAATTTTGGATCTGTTTTAGATGTTTTTTCAGATAGAGTAGTAGAATTTTCAATTATGTTATCTTTATATTTATTAGATCCTACAAGAGCTTTTTTTATACTTATAATGTTAGGGTCTGCTTATTTATGTATAACCTCTTTTTTAGTAGTTGGTATTTTTTTTGAAAACAAAACTCAAAAAAGCTTTCATTATTCACCTGGAATAATGGAGAGAACAGAAACTTTTATTTTCTTTTTCTTAATGATTATTTTTCCTAAATATTTTATTTATCTAAGCCTTTTATTTTCTTTTTTAGTTGTTTATACAGCACTAAGAAGAATTTTTGATTTTTTAAAAAAATCAAAATTAGAAAAAATTCTTTAACTTAAAAAAACTTATAAATATAGGTATAACAAATAAGTCGAAATAAGCAAGTATTCTCCTTATCACTTTATAAGATCTGATAAAAAGGGATTAATAAATCCTTATTTTTTGCCAAAAACAAAGCGTTCTAATCCACGTTTTTAGCATAAAAAGGATCAAGCTACTTATTGCAACTACCTTATAAATATTATATAAAAATATTAAAAAATTAATTTAAATTAGCTTTCTTGAATAGATCTAATAAAATTGCTAAACTAATATCTATTAAAAAGATAAAAATTAAATCATGTTTAAATACGACCCTAAACTTATTAGAAATTTTTCAATTATTGCTCATATTGATCATGGTAAGTCAACAATAGCTGATAGACTCTTAGAATTTACAAATACCGTATCTAAAAGAGAGATGAAAGAACAATATTTAGATAATATGGAGCTTGAAAGAGAGAAGGGAATTACTATCAAAGCAAGACCTGTTACAATGATTTATAAAGCTGATGATGGAAATGTCTATCAAATAAATATTATAGACACCCCCGGACATGTCGATTTTTCATATGAAGTATCTAGATCACTTTCTGCTTGTGAAGGAGCTTTATTAGTAGTAGATGCTTCTCAAGGAGTTCAAGCACAAACGCTTGCTAATGTTCTTCTTGCAGTTGAGAGAGATTTAGAGATAGTACCTGTTATAAATAAAATAGATCTTCCAAGCGCAAATATAGAAGATGTAAAAAAACAAATAGAAGATATTATAGGATTACCAACTGATAATTTAGTATTAACCTCAGCTAAAAAAGATATAGGAACAAAAGAGTTATTAGAAAGAATAATAACAGATGTCCCACCTCCTAAAAAAATTGATACAGATAAATTAAAAGCTTTGGTATTTGATTCTCATTATGACACTTATAGAGGCGTTATGGCCTATGTAAGAATAATCTCTTCTGAGATAAAAAAAGGATCCCAAATATTTATGATGGCAACTAATAAAACTTTTGAAGTTTTAGAAGTTGGTAAATTTTCTCCAAATGCAACTCCAGTTGATTCTCTTAAAGCAGGTGAAGTAGGATATCTTGTAGCAAATATTAAAAACACAACTGATATAAAAATAGGAGATACAGTAACACTTGCAAAAGATAAAGCTTTAAAACCCTTAAGTGGTTTTAAAAATATCACTCCTGTTGTTTACGCTGGATTTTATCCAATAGACACAACCGACTTTGAAAATTTAAAAGATGCCCTTACTAAACTTCAGTTAAATGACTCTGCTCTTCATGTAGAGCAAGAAAGCTCGCATGCTCTTGGTTTTGGATTTAGATGTGGTTTTTTAGGACTTTTACATTTAGAAATAATATTCGAAAGACTTTCTAGAGAATATGATTTAGATATAATAACAACAGCTCCAAGTGTAGTTTATAAATTAACTTTGAACAGCGGTAAATACATAGAAATTGATTCACCAACACATTATCCAGATCCTACTATTATTAAACATATAGAAGAACCTTATATCGAATGTCATATTATGACTCCTAGTGATTTTTTAGGTGCTATTATGAGCCTTGGGATGGAAAAAAGAGGGAATTTAATAAAAACAGAAACTATAAATGATAAAAGACTTATTTTAACATTTAGATTTCCTATGAATGAAATCTTAACTGATTTTAATGATAAATTAAAATCTATCACAAAAGGCTATGCTTCATTTGATTATGAACTATCCGGATATGAAAAAGCAGATATTATTAGACTCGAAATCAAAGTAAATGAAGAAACAGTTGATGCTTTTTCATGTTTAGTACACAGATCTAAAGCTGAAATGAAGGGAAGAGCTGTTTGTAAAAGGTTAAAAGATCTCATCCCTAAACAACTATTTAAAGTACCTATACAAGCAACGATTGGTGGTAAAATCATAGCAAGGGAGACTATCTCTGCTATGGGTAAAAATGTAACCGCTAAATGTTATGGTGGAGATATTACAAGAAAAAGAAAGCTTTGGGAAAAACAGAAAAAAGGTAAGAAAAAAATGAAAGAGATAGGAAAGGTTAAAATTCCATCTTCTGTTTTTACTGAAGTTTTAAAATCTGAATAATTAAAACTTTTCCATCGTTTGTTTTCAACTCTTGTATTTGAAATTATTCCAATTTATAATTGCTTTATCGCTTAATTGATCGATATTTATAAAATTATCATTTCTAGAAACTACAGCTTCCCCATATATAATTTTTTCATTTACTGAATTGGAGTATAAATTAATAAAAAAATAAAGTATGAATATTAATTTAAAAACTGTTTTTTTTTATTTTATTTTAAGTTATTTAAAATAAGATTTTTAAAAATTAAATGTAAATTTCAGTTTATCCATTTGATCTTGTGTTTTAAAATCCTTTAATTCACAGATATCTCTATCTTGAATAGCTAAATGATATAAAGTAGAAATCCTCTCCAGTGTTTGATCAGCTCTTTGTTTTGCATATTTACAACTATAGGCTTCATATTTTTTTTCAACTAATTTAGCTATATAAAATCTTTTTTTATAAATATGATAAATCTTATTTTTAGCTTTAGTAGAAAACTTTCTATTTACAAACGCTAAATTTTTGTTTGCAAAAGCATATAATTTACGGACTTCTCTTTTTTCACTAGGAAAGAATGGATAGGAAGAAATTCCTCCATCAATTAAAACAATATCTTTAAATGCATTATTTTCGTCTTTTTGAATAAGCCAATTTTCACTATGAGCATCAAAGTTTCCAAAAATTACATTTAAAATAACAAAATCATCAAATCTTTTTAGAAAATTTTCATTGTCAATTTCTTTGAGTTTTTTATCTTTTAAAAAATAATCCTTAAGTCTTTTTCTATAAAATTTCTCAAGATCTAAATACTTATTTGCATCTTCGACCTTTTCTTCAAATAATTGAATAGATCCTTCTTCTATATTTTCAGCTTTATCATTTTTATAAATTTTAGGATCAATTTTTATAATTTTTGTAATTGGAACCAAATTAATTTTTGTATAATTACTTATATCATAACATAAACTCTCAGCAATAAAAGCTTTGCCTCCCATATTTTCATAAAATCTCTGCGGCCAAATAGCTCCCATTTTAATAAATGGATTTATTAAAAATTCTATTTTGTTTAAAGATAAAAATTTAACTAGTCTTGCTATTTTTCCAGTAATACTAGTAGATTTATTAGATAAAGAGTCTCCTGATTTAGGTTTGAAAATTGCAATGTTTTTATTACTTAAATCTTTTAAAATATAACTTGAACAACACCCACTTCCACTTAATGGTTTTATGCCTAAATGCAATGCTAATAGAGCTGTTTTTAAAACACTTAAAAATTTCTTCTCATCCAAAAATAGCTTTTCAAAATACTTAAGTAATAATTTATCATTTTTACAAAGTTCTTTTTTTGCTTTGAAAAAATCAATTTTAGATTCAAAATCTTGAATTCTTTGTTTCGATGTTAAAATATTTTGATCTAAATCAATTGTTTTTTCAAGTATATCTAAATGTTTTTTTTGAATTTTTGATCTATCAAAAATATTACTTGATAAAGATTTTAACTGTATTAAAAATATTTTTTTAATAGTTGCATCATCACCATCAATTCTTGAAATCAAAGATGTAATTAATTTATTTAAATCACCCTGGGTTTCTTTATAAAAATTACTTGATAATTTCTTCCCAACAATATATTTGATTTTTTCAAATAAATTAAGCTCTTTTAATTTATTATTTTCTACTTTGAATACAGTATTTTTATCTCTATTTAATAGTAGAGACAAATTATAATCATCAAAAGTTGTTTTATTTATTATATTTATTTTAATGCCCATAATTACAATTAATTACATTTCCGAAATTAATTATAACATAAGAACGAAATAACTTCTTTAATTAATAATCATTAAAGAATTATTAGTAATAATAAATTTTTTATTTATTTAAGGAAGATGTTTTATAAATTTATCTACACCATTAGCAACGCCTATTGCAATTTTTTCTAGATAAACATTTTTTCTCAAATTATCTCTTTCATAGGCATTTGTTAAAAAGCCGCCTTCTAATAAGATAGCTGGAACTTGAGTATCTCTAATAACAAAAAAATCAGCTGATTTAACTCCTCTATTTTTAGCTTTTGTTTTGCCTATTACTGAATATAATATATCAGTAGCTAAGGATTTTGAAAGTTTAGCTCTTTTTTTATCATTTTTAGAATTAAAATAAAAAATTTCAATTCCATTTGGATCTTTACTTGGACATGAATTGAAATGAATGCTTACAAAAAGATTGGACTTAGATTGATTTGTAATATCTACTCTTTTTTGAAGTGAAATAGCATAATCTTTAGCTCTTGTTAAAACAACATGATATCCCATTTGCTCTAAATATCTTTTTGCATAAAGTGTAGTTGTTAAACAAAGTCTTTTTTCCTCACAAAAAGGATATTTTATTTTAGTGCCGATATCTTGCCCACCATGACCAGCATCTAAAATAATAACCGGCTTTTTCACCATTTTGTTTTTATATGCAGCAGCAACTATTTTTTTAGGAGATGTAAATATCAATGCAGGAAATATGAGTAAAAAAAATAAATATCTCATTTAATACCTTTTTGGGAATTTAAAAAACTTTCTGCAATTTTAACATCGTTAAAATCATGTTTTTTATCTTTAATAATTTGATAAGTTTCATGACCTTTTCCACTTATTAAAATTATATCTTCTTTTTTAGATAGTTCAATCGCCTTTTCAATTGCCATTTTCCTATCCTCAATGACAATATAACTATCTTTTTTAGAAAAACCAAGAATTATTTCATCAATTATTTTCTTTGGATCTTCATTTCTTGGATTATCTGAAGTCACAATTGAAATATCAGCATATTTTTCAGAGGCTATTGCCATTTTCTTTCTTTTATCACTATCTCTGTTACCACCACATCCAAAGATATTAATAATTCTTGCTTTTGTAAGTTTTTTTATATTTGAAAGGACATTTATTAAAGCGTCATCTGTATGTGCAAAATCAACAAAAATATTTCTTTTAGTGCTATTTACTTTTTCAAGTCTCCCTTTGATGTTTTTAAATGTTTTTAGAGCTTTAATTATATCTACTAATTTTATTTTTTTTAATAAAAGAGCTTGTATACAACTAAGAGCATTATAAACATTAAAAATACCAATTAGTGGAATAAAAATTTTATGTTTTTCATTTTCATGATCTATAAAAAAATAACTTCCTTCTAAAGTGCAGTTTATATCATAAGCTTTTAAAGAAGCCTTTTTTTTAGTAGATATTGTATAAACTTTAGCTTTAGTATTTTTTACTATTTCTAAAGACTTCTCATCATCTAAATTAACTATTGCAATACTATCTTTTTTTAAATTATCAAAAAGCTTTTTTTTAGCTGAAAAATATTTTTGCATATTTTCATGATAATCTAAATGATCTTGGGTAAAATTTGTGAAAATTGAAATATCAAACTCTATTTTTTTAAGTCTATCTTGATCAAGACCATGAGATGTAGCTTCAATAACTAATGCTTTTAAATTATTTTTTTTCATCTCATGAATATATTTATGATTTAAAACAACGCCAGGAGTAGAGTTAGTAGAAAATAATTTATTATTTCCTAAAATATATTCAATAGACCCAATAAGACCAGATTTGATATTTATATTATCTAAAACATGTTTAATTAAATAACTAGTTGTTGTTTTTCCATTAGTTCCAGTAATTGCAATTTTTAATATATCATTTGAACTAGTACCATAAAATTTCTCAGCTATATCAGCTTCAATGCTAGCTGGATCATCTACTATAATTTGAGTTGCTTTTATAAAGGGATTATAGATATTGGTTACAATTGCTATAGCCCCTGCATTTATTGCATCTATTATAAAATTTGAGCCATCATAACTTAAGCCTTTTTTAGCTATAAATAAATTATTTATAGAAACGTATCTAGAATCTGAACATATCCCAGATATATCAATATCTTTTTTACCTTTTATTGTTTTATATTTTATATTTTTAAAAAGTGTTTTTAATTTCATTCATTCCATTTTAGGTATAGTTTTTTTAATTCTTCAACTTCTTTAAACCAAGATGCTTTGGATATCTTCCTTCTTGGATCTGCTGGTGAATACCCATAAGGATCATCTGGCTGAATTCCTAAATAGTGTAGTGATCTGGTAGCTATCTCTTTAAATACAGGGGCAGCACATACCCCACCTTGCTGAAGTTTACCAAGATTTGGAACAAATTTTTTCTCAGGTTCATCTATAACTACCATTAATACAAATCTAGGGTTATCTGCTGGAACAATCCCAATAAAAGAAGAAATATGTACATTTTTTGAATAAGAGCCGTTTATTATTTTTTCAGCTGTTCCAGACTTACCACACTCAGTATAACCATATACATCTGCCAATTTAGATGTTCCTCCTAATTTGGTTGTATATTTCATAGCTTTTATTATTCTTTTACAGCTTTTTTCACTTAAAATTTTTTTTCTGCTTTCAAGTGCTAAATTTTCTGTATTATCAAAAATTATTTTTTCTTTCCCAAAGTTATCTTTTTTTATTATTTTTTTTAAAAAAGTAGGTTTTACAATATATCCACCATTTGCTATTGCTGAGAAAGCTTTTATCATTTGGAAACTATTCACTAAAATATTATACCCCATAGCAAGTGAATATGGAGTTGCTTTAGACCACTCTTTAGTTCCATTTGGATGAGTTTTATCAAATCTAGGAACTAATCCCACCTCTTCCATTGGATATTCAATATTAGTTTTTTGACCAAATTCAAACATTTCGTATAAAGCATCTCTATACCATTTATCAGATAGCCTATTTATCAATCTATCTACAATTTTTCCCATATATATATTTGAAGATTTTTGAATAGCCATATCTACATTTAAATAGTTATGTCTTCTTCCATCTCTAATTGGTTTTGATCTACCAGGAAAATGACCATCAGAAGTTTTTAATTTATCATCTGGATCAAATAATATTTCTAAATTATTTTTTTCAAGTTCTTCATTTGCTTTTAAACAAATTGCAACTGTTATGGGTTTCATAATACTTGCAGGCTCAAAAGTATCTGTGCAAGCTTTGAGTTTTGTCTCTTGTGTTAAATCGGGATCATTAAAATATTTTGGATATTCTAAAACATTAAATTCAGGCATTTGAGCAAGAGCTAAAATTTCACCATTATAAGGATCCATCATAATAGCCCAACCACCTTTAGCATTAGCATTTTTTACTCCTTTTTTAAGCTCATCTTCTGTTATTGCTTGAAGATAATGATTTATTGTTAAATAAACATCACATCCGTCTTCAGGCACTTCAATTACTTTTCCAGTATCTAAAGGATGTCTTAAAGATCTAGTTATTATTCTTTTTCCAAGTTTACCTTTCAAATAATCATGAAAATATAACTCTAAACCACCTGTTGGATGAGATTGAAAAGTTATATGATCTTTTTCTTCTTGAACAGTATGAAGAAGCTGCCCTAGCATAGAACCAAATGGATAAGATCTTTTATAATCTTTTATAAAAAAAATTGCATTTCTTACAATTTTTCTCTCTTTTGAAAAACTTTGCCACCAACTAATAATTTCTTCTTTTGTTTTTTTATCTAAATAAGAAAAAATTTTTCTAGATCTACTTTTTTTATAAAAAGATGAAAAAACTTTTTCTTTTTCATCTTTATTAGTATTTATAAAATCGAATAATTTTTTTGCTACTTGATTCTTATACTTAAGAGGTATAGATTCGGGGTCAATATATAAATGAAACTTTGGGACCTCAACTACAAAAGGCTGTTTTAACGAAGGATGATCTGTTTTAATTGATACATTTGAAAAAAAAACTCCTCTTCTGAAATATTCAGTAGCTAGATATTGATGTTGATAAGATGCTAATTTATTCCATTTGTCTTTTTGAAGGATTTGGAGTTTATAAAACCAAACTATATTCAAACAAAAAAGAAAAAAAATAAAAAAAGATACATAAATAAGTAAAACTCTATCTTTTCTAGTAGTTAATTTTTTTTTTTTCATTTTCAAAACAATTAGGCTTTAAGGAATAAGTATATCTTTTTTCATATCTTCTTTTAAAGCAATTCCTTCTTTGATACTTAAAACCTGATTTACAAATGGATGTTTTAAATGAGAAAATTCTTGTGATTTAACAAGCTCCATTAATCTATTTGGAGATTCAAATTGTTTAATCTCATATTTTGCTTTTCTAATTTCTTCTTTTAAATCTGAAATTTCTTTTGCAAGTTTTGGGATTTTTATTTTCATTTCAGTAAGTTCATTTTGTTTTTCTATATAAAAATACAAACAAAGTCCAAAAACAATTAAACAACAAATAATTCTAAAAATTATAGACTTATTCATTATCCACCCTCTTTGCAAATCTAAGTTTTGCAGATCTTGCTCTTGGATTTCTTTCACCTCTTGATGCTATAATTGGCTTTTTAGTTAGTACTTTTAAATTTTTATTATCTTTAAAAGTGTGTTTAACTATTCTATCTTCTAGGCTATGAAATGAGATAACACCGATAACCCCATCAATATTTAATCTATTAATAGCGCTTGATAGTCCTTTTTTCAATTCACCTAGTTCATCATTTACACAAATTCTTAATGCTTGAAATAGTCTAGTAGCGGGATGTATTCTTTGATTCTTATTTAAAACTGGCATTAAAACTTCTAAAAGATCGAACGTTGTATTAATTTTCTTTTTCTTTCTTTGAATAACAATCTCTTTTGCTGCTACTTTCGATCTTCTATCTTCACCATATTCTTTGAAAATTTTATAAAGTTCTTTTTCTGAGTATTTATTTACAATATCTTTAGCCATAAGATCTTGTGATTTATTCATTCTCATATCTAAAACAGAATCATATCTAAAACTAAACCCTCTACTTTCTGAATCTAATTGCATTGAAGAAAGCCCTAAATCTAATAAAACACCATCAACTTTTTTGATATTCATATCACCTAAAATTTCATCTATATTAGAATAATTAGAATGAACAAGTCTTACTTTATTCATGTATGGTTTTAAAGTATCATTTGCTATTTCTAAAGCATCCTTATCTCGATCATTACCAATATAAATTTCAATTTCATCATGTTCATCTAAAATAGCTTTGGCGTGACCTGCAGCGCCAACTGTGCCATCAAAAAAAGTATTTAAATTTACATCTTTAAAAAATGATAAACACTCTTTTAATAAAACTGGAAAATGTTTAATCTTCTGCATCTTTTGATTCATCTAATAGTGCAAATGCCTCTTCTGTCATTTTTGCTAAATCTAATTCTGTATCTTTACCCTGTAATAGATTAGATAAATTTCTATCATATAGTTCTTTTGGCCATATTTCTATTTTGTTTAACACACCTGCAATTACAAGTTCTTTTTTAATTCCAATTGCTTGTTTTAAATGATTTGGAATAATTACTCTTCCAATTGAATCACACGAAGTATGATGAAGAGTTGAAAAAAACAAAGTAAAGAACTTTTGGTATTTAGCAATGTGTTGTTTTTCTTGAAACTTTTGAACAATTTTTTGGATATCACTTCTTCTATAAATAGCTAAACATCCACCAAGACCAAGACCAATTATAAATTCAAGTCTTCCATTTTCAACAAGACCATATCTCATTTTTTGAGGAAGAGTAAATCTATTTTTTGGATCTACCTTGCTTGTTTGCGAACCGCTAAAAAAGAACTGTTCCATTTTGCTTACTTTTGTTATTCCCACCTATTTCCACATAGTATCAAAATTTTTCAAAACTTGTAAATATTTTTAGAAAAATTGGCCTAATATTTTTTAAAAGAAATTATTTTTTTTAAAGCAAACATCTAAAAAATAACCTTTTACAAAAGTTATGAACAATTAAAAATCAAAGTGGGAAATTGTGGAAAATTTGTTCAAGAGCTTTTGATAAAATCGATCTTTGAGGAGCTTTTAATGCCGTTAAGAAATTTATTATTAACATCTTAAGTGAAAAAACCAAAGCGTCTGATTTTTTGTTCAAAACTTTTAAACAAATCCTTCAAAAAAAAAATTCGTTCAAAACTTTGGAAATAAAAATCTATGAATATAATTAATTCTTTTTTTTTTTACTTTTTTTGTTACTATATATATAAAAGAGAAAGATAGTTTTAGGTATATTTATGGCAAAAAATAGTGTTACAATTGATAATTTACCCCCTCATGTAAATAGAAGTTTTATTGAAAAAACAAAATTATTAAGTGATGAAGAACTTTCAAGAATATATAAGACTCCAAGCATAGCTTCTAGAGCTCAAGTATTAACAACAGCCCCAAGATATGAAGAGAATTTTAATCTTTTTGGATTAAATCAAACTATATCTTATTTTGAGGAACCCAATAATTTGTCTACTTCAAATGTTTTTTTAGAAAAAATAGCTCCATCTCTTGGAGATGATAATGATAATTTAGAAAAAGTAACTTCAACAAAAACATCTAATTCAATAGAAGAAAAAGAAAGAGAAGATCTTTTAAACTTTATTAATGAAACAACTCAAAAAAATGAAATATCTAAACTTATAAAAGGTAAATTAAGCGAATTTTCTAAGGGGTAGTTTATGGATTGGCAAAATATACTTGAATGGGATGAGTCTAATTTAGATGACATTAGAACAATTGGATTTTCTTATTTAAAACAAGGACATTATTCATATGCGACTAATTGTTTTAAAGCTCTTGTTACTTTAAATCCAAATAATCCATATGATAATCAAACTCTTGGATCATTATATCTACAAGAGAAAAAATATATGTTAGCTTTAGAATATTTAGATAAATCTATTTCATTAAATCCAAAAAGCTATTTAGCAATATTAAATAGATCAAGAGTTTTGTTTTCTCTCGGTTACATCAATCAAGGGTTGGCGCAAGCAAGAGCTCTTGTTAAATGTGACAATAAACAAATTTCATCTTCTGCATCAGCGTTAATAGCTGCTTATTTATAAAAAAAATATTTTTTTTTATTTTGTTTAACTTTAGTCTTTTATGAAGATAAAAAAAATAGAAAAATAAATTTTATTGCACCATTTTTTTGAATCATGATACATTAAAAAATAATAGTTCCTATAATGTTTAGGAAAGTTAAAAATTTCAAAGTAAATTATGCTGACTACAAAAGAAAATATCTGGGGTTCCTTTTTAGATTTTATAAAAAAAAGAATCTCAAAAACTGAATTTCAAAACTGGTTTAAACCGATAAAGTTAATCGAAGAAAAAGATAATAAACTAACTCTTCAAGTTCCAAATATCATTATTCAACAATATTTATTAGATATTTATAAAGAATATCTATGTAGTTTTTATA
>JAAKFI010000016.1 GCA_011065125.1 Candidatus Anoxychlamydiales bacterium
CTCAATGTCTTGCTTTTCTTCTATATCGATATTAACTCTCGCAAATAAGGAAAAGTCTTTTAAAGATCTAAAACAAAAACCATGAATTGTAAAAATAGGTGCTTGATCAAAATATAAAAGAGCATCCTTTAATTTTGAAATAGCTCCTTGCTTTTTATCACCCTTTAAAAATGGATGTAAATAATCATAAATAATGTCATGTTCTTTTGAATAAGTTAAGATTTTTATAATTTCATCGATTTTATTTTTTATCCTAAATTTTAACTCTGCTGTAGCTTTTTTAGTAAAAGTCACAACTAATATATTTTCAATATTTATTGTTTTATTTTCTAAAAGCAATCTTATTACAATATGTTCAATTGTAAATGTCTTACCACATCCAGCAGAAGCTTGAATAAATTTTGCACCTAAAATTTCTTGTTTACTATTTAATACTTCAAAAATTTTCATTTTATTTTTAAAATCTCATTAAAAGTTTCTTTTATTAATTTTACACGTCCATTAAAAAAATAGTAAATATCCTCTTTTTTTAAATTTTCTAAAGCCCAATTTTGATAACTATCTTCAAAAAAAACTTTTTTATTTTTTTTGTTAAAAAATATTTTTTCAAAATCCTCATAGTTTTTTGTTAATATTGTAGATACAAAATCTTTTGTAAATAATGATGGAGAATTTTTTAACTCATTAAAATATAAAATAAATTTTTTCAAACTTTTTTTAGGATCTTCAAACTTAAACTCTTTAATTTTGTTTGTTTTGGTGAATATTATTTTATTTTCGAAATTTTCCAAAAGAGATAAAATTAATAATTTTGGAAAAATTTTAATATAAGAAAATAATGAATCATCAGAAAAAGATATTAAGCCTTTTGTTGTTAAATAATCTATCGAGCCCGTAATTTGAATCTTTCTCACAGCCAACTCAATAATTATGGGATTTGAATAAATTATATTATCTTTTATTATAATTTTATCATTTTTTAAGTTTAGGTTTAGCGAATAAATATCATCTTTTTTTAAATCTATACTAGTCAAAAAAAGGTTTAATTTTTCAGATTCCTTTAATATACTTTGTTTTTCAATTGGATTAAAAATTCCATCCGGCATATTCCCCTGCATTTCATTTAAATATAATAAATTTTCAACAGGTTTTTTTAAAAAGGACTGAAAAAGTAAATATTTTTGCAAAAAATCTAATTGAAGTTCATTTGATAAACTATTTTTCTCAAAATATATTTTTAAAGTCTTATTGAAATAATATTTTAGTGGATTATTTGCATATAAACATAATTCTTCAACCGATATTCTTTCCAAAGCCTCTTCTATCTTTTGATTTTTGAAAAAACTAAATTTAAATTCATTAGCACTTTCTTTTTTATAATAAATATTAGCTAAATTAAATTCCGATTTGAAATAACTTATGCTTTTTTCAGAAAAATATTTTTTATCAAAACTTAAAAGTGGATGTATATTAGTAATTAAAGAACTAACTTTATTATCTGTTACCTCAAATCTTTGATCAATATAATTTAGAACTTCATCAATAATTACAGATCTATCATAAATGCTTTCTTTTATATCGTAACTCATTACCAATGATTTTTGAGTATTAAGCAAAGATAAAAGAAATAAATTTCTTTTGGTGTCAATAGGATCGATTCTTTCTTTTTTACCTAACAAAGATAAAAATGAAGTATCCGAACTACTTAAAAACTCATCATTTAAACCTATCAAAAACTTTACTTTTGAAGGAATATAAGCCATATCATAATTTGCTATAGTTATAGCATCTAATAGATTTGATCTAATTGATGTTGTTTTATTTTCAATACTTCTTAAGAAATATTTAAAAAGAGAATTAAATGGAAATAATATACTAGAATTATTGTCTTCAATATTTTTAATCGATTCAATGAATTGTAAAGCTGCTTTACAAGAGCTCTGTTCTGTGCCTGATATTGAAAAATCAAAATATTCGAATATTATTTTTTTTAAAAACATTCTAAAGTCTTTTAAAGTAAGCTTTTTATTCTTATGAATACTTTCGAAATCATTTTTTAAAAGATCCAAAATTGAAATAAATTTATTTAATAAATCAATATCAGATATATCCAATTCGTTTACTGGAATAAAAAAGTTTTTTTCATTAGCTTTATAATCAATAACATACGATGAAAATCCTAAAATCAATCTTTCAAAACCAGCTTGCCATGTATTTAGTGAATATGTTTTATAATAGTCTTCATCATTATTTAATTTATTATAAACTCCCCTTTTAATGTTTGCTTTTAAAGCCCATTTTTTTAAAATTAACACTTCTTCGAAAGACAAATTCATTTTTTTATAAAAAGATTCATTTTCGAATAATTCAAAAACATCCAATAATTCGAAATCATTTGAAGCAATTTTTATTATATCTTTCAGCCCTTGAAATAACATGCTATGTTTTTGCAAGGTCATATTGAAAATTTTATAATTCAAATTTTCTAATTTTTTATTAAATACTAAATCAAAATATTTCTCATAAGCATCCACATCTTTTGTTAAAATGTGTATATCACTTAATTTTAAATTTTTATCTTTAGATAATATTGAAAAAATATTTTGTTTTACAATTTCTACTTCTCTAAGTTTTGAAGCAGATACATTTAACTTAATCGAATCATCCACATTTGAAATTTTAATTTTTTCTTCTTTTAATGGATTTACTAAATATAAAATATCTTCTTTCAATATATCTAGTAAGTTAGGTTTTTGATCTAATAAATTACTTTCGAAGCATTCGAAAAAGATATTTTCGTCATAATAATTTAATATTTTAGAAAACTCTCTTTTTATAACTCCAGTATTTGCAAGTATTGGATTATTATCTTCAACATATTTATCTAAATCATCAAAAACATTTTTTTTTATTTTTTTCTTGTTCCATATTTTTTTTAATGATTTTTTCTCAGCATCAGAAACTATATCTTCAAAAAACATAACGCTTGGAGATAAATTATATAAAAAAGTATTAGGGATTTTCATAAATAAATCAAAATAGGAATTAGGAAGAAAAGAAATGTTGAAAAAATGATAATGTTCATTATCACTATTTTTAAATTCACTTATTTGTTCTAAATCATTTATTGCTTCAAAAAAATTATTTTCTTGGAAAATTTCTAAATATAGATTTTTTTTCCATATTTCATTTTCATCAAATTTTTTTAATTTTTTTGAAAATATTGAATATTCTATAAAATTTTTTGAAAGATTATTTGCTAAATTAGATAATCTTTTATTTTTTTTTATTTCCCTTAAATCTTTTGAAAAATATTCAAATAGGGGAATATATATTTTTTTTTCAAATTCTTCAAGTTCTGTGAAATTTTCAATTTTTTCTAATATTTTTTTTTCTATTTCTATGCAAAGTTCAACTTTATTAACTATTTTTTTGTCGTTATGTAAATTTGTTTTATTAAAAATAAAATAATTTAAATTGTTTATATTTATGAAGTTAAGTCCCATGGCTATTGATATTTTAGTATCTGATGCAAAAAATTTTAATAAATAATTTTTTACATTTTGATTATCAATAAATATATATTGGAAAAAAACATCATTTTGAAATAATTTTTTTTTCAGCTTCTCAGCTAAAATTTCAATTTTATTGCTAGAAAAGGTTGTCATCATAAAAAAAAATAAAGTATTCTTATAAGTTTAATAAATATATATATACAATTAGATAGTATTATTATTATAAGAATTTGTCTATGAACTCTTTTAAATCACTTCGACATTCTTTTAAATTTTTAAATGCCACCCAATTTTTGGGAGCTTTAAATGACAATGTATTTAAATTAATAATTATTTATCTCTTGATAAATACACAAGGGGTTGAAAATTCTAGTGTAATTTTATCTACTGCAGGTGCCGTTTTTGTAATACCATTTCTTTTATTTTCTTCTGCAGCCGGTGTTTTAGCTGATAAAATTAGTAAGACTAATATTTTAGTTTCAATGAAGATTTCTGAAATTGTTGTTATGTCGCTAAGTATAATAGCCATCGTTATGCAAAGCGCTTTATTCTTATATATTTTACTTTTTTTTATGGCTATGCAAAGCGCTATCTTCGGCCCATCAAAATATGGAATTATACCTGAAATTGTAAGTCCTAAAAATGTATCAAAAGCTAACGGTGCCTTAAATTCTTTAACTTATTTATCAATTATTGTTGGAACTTTTTTAGCATCTTTTATAACAGATGTAACAAATAAAAATTTTGTTATTGCTGGAATTTTCTGTGTAATCATTTCAATTTTAGGGTTTATAAGCAGTTTAGGAATTATTAAAAAAGTCCCTAAAAGATCTAGAAAAAAAATAAATCCATTATTTATTTATGAAATATATAAAACACTAGTTATATGTTCTAGAAAAAAATATTTAATTTCTTCAGTTTTAGGATCTGCCTTTTTTTTATTTATGGGTGGATTTGTTCAATTAAACATTATTCCATTCGCCATTGAATCATTAGATTTATCTGAGGTGGGTGGGGGGTATCTTTTTTTAGCTACTGCTATCGGCATAGCTACTGGTTCTCTTGTAGCAGGTAAATTATCAAAGGATAGAGTTGAAATCGGAATGGCCTGTTTATCTGGGTTTTTTCTATCTTTAATATTAATTTTATTAGGAATATTTTCCAGCTTTTTTACTATTGTAATTATTTTGCTCATACTTCTTGGTTTTTTCGGAGGTATTTTTTTAATACCATTTGATTCATTTATTCAAGTTTCCTCACCTGATAAAAAAAGAGGTAGAATTGTAGCAGCTGCTAATTTTTTAAGTTTTATAGGGGTTCTTTTTGCTTCAATTTTTTTATATTTGCTATCAGGAACATTACAACTTAGTTCCGCTGCGGGTTTTGTGATAATGGGCATAGTAACATTGTTATTTTCAATTTTTATTACTGGCAGAATGTCTGAACTTTTTTTCTCTTATTTTGCCAGAAAAATATTACTTAAATTTTTCAGAGTAAAGGTTACAAACATTCCATCACCTTCCTCTTATATTGTTTTAATTAATGGATCTTGGTTGCATGGCATTTTAATGTTTTCTTTTTTACCAAATTTAAAAATCTTTACGCTAGGAAATGTACTTAGAGATTTTCCTTATTTTAGAGGGTTTTTAAATTCCCTATATTTAATAAAAAGAAGAAAAAGTAAAAAAGCATCCTTAATTAGATTATTTGCAAAGGCACATAAATATAAAAGAAGAATTAATTTCGTATGTCTTTTACTTGATAAAAATTTTAATGAATTCGATATTGTCAATTTTATCAAAAACCAAAATAGCTCTAAATATCCTGATATAACATTTTTAGATGTTAAAAAAAGGAATAACATAATTACTTATTCCTTTCATAAAAAAGAAGTTTAAAATTTTAGAAGGCGAAAATAAATTCCATTTCATATTTTTTATAATTCATTTTAGGCCCTACTTTATTAGTTTGTTTATTCGATATTTGAAAGTTTTGAAGTAATGTTAAATTATTAGAAATAGCATATAAAAACTCAAAAGAAAAACCTTTATAATTTGTTCTCCCAACAGCTAAATTTCTGTCAGTTATCAAATTACCTGTTCCGTTAGTTCTTTGTGTGTAAAAACCAGTTCCAGTAGCATTTCCAAGACCAATACCACCTGAATCATATTCTGGAACAGCTTGAGGCATTACATATTGGAAATTCATATCTAAAGCCCAATCTCCAGCTTTTAATACTCTTCCGTAAGAAGTTCCTACATAAAAAGCATATCTATATTTATTGTTGTTTAAAGTATTATCAAAAGGAAGTCTCTTAGCAAAATAATTTACTAAACCTCCTAAATAAACCTTTAAATATTTTTTATCTTTTCCTATTGCACCTTGATATCCTAATATTAATTGAGATATTGCAAAATCATATCTTAAATTTTTAGCTTTTTTTTCATTGGAATCAGAAATATCTGATTTGGAATAATGCTTTTTCCAATTAATAAATGAGGTTTTCAAATAAAAACCAGTATTTCCAATATGAAGCATACCAAGCTCTATTATCTCTCCATAATGATTATAAAAATCATCAATTAGAAATGCAGCTACATTGGTATAAAAATTTCCAATTGATTCCCATGCTTTATTAAATTTCAATAATCCACCATCAAATAAAGTTGCATATTGAACTTTAGAATCAAATACATTTCCTAAGTTTCTTCTACCTATTTCACCATCTAAATTAAATGTTTCGCCATCAATTAACCTTGCACCAAAATAACCTTTTTCTAGAGCAATTCTACCTGTTGAACCACTAATAACACCCATATCATTATCATATTCTAATTTAACAACTCCCCATGTTCTGTCATTGTGGTAATCTAAAATTATATTCACTTCAACATCTAAAGCATAATCAGGTTTAGTGGTTGGACTATTTTTTCCTCTTTGATCAATTCCATTTTTCTTTTCATTAAACCCTTGCATTTCAACTCTTACTTCACCACTTAAAGATAAATCTCCTCCAAGCTCTTTAATAGTAATCATTCTTTTTTCTCTGATCCATTTACGCAATGCTTCCATATCTGGATCTTCTAATTTTCCATCATCCGATAAATTTTGTGCATGGGAATAAAAAGGATATAATATAATCGCAAGTAAATATAAATATTTTTTCATATTGTTCTCTTTTAAAAATTATTATGAATTAAAAACTATACAAAAGAATTTGTTTTTTTTCAAAACATTTAAAACCGAAGTTCGCCTGATATGCTTGCTGATCTTTCATTAATGAAACGAAGCTCTGCATTTATCAATACAAAGGTGCCTATGGAAGCGCTTGATCCAATTACAGCACCTGCTTTTTTATCAAAAGTCAGTTTCATCTTATTATTGTTGTAATAAGGAGTATTATTGAAAGTTAAATTACTATCTCGATATACAATACCACCATAAGGTCTTAAAATAGAAATTTTTTGAGAAACTCCAAGTGTTATTTGCCATTCGTTGAAAACATATTTAAATTTATTATCTTCAATAGGTGAATCGTTTAATGTTAAATACTCATTTTTTGCTTTGAAAATTGAATATTTTGCATCGACACCTAAAGTAAAGTCTAATATTTCAAAAATTACAAGTTTTGAACCCACTCTAAATAAAAATCCATCTTCTGATTTTGATTTATATAAAAGTGTTTGATGTTTTTTAATATAAGGTTCTATTTTCATTGAACCAAAATTAATGTAGGCATCCAATCTTTCTTTTATATTTATTGTAAAAGATCCAATATTTGCATAAGCTTTAACTTTATGAATTCCAAATGAATTTTCATTATCTGTGTCTTGAAATTTTAAACATAAATCTTCCACATTATAATTTTCATAACCAAGCCTAAAATTAAACCAAGCTTTATCCGAAATAAAAAGCCCTTCTTCAATAATAGCAGGAGATGCAACGTTGCCTACGCTAGAAGCAAAAAGATTTAAAAATGGTAATAATAATATTAACAATAAATTTATCTTCATAAAAGTTAAAATTTAAGTTCTCCAAATATACTAATAGCTTCTTCATCTATTAATCTAGCTTCTATAGTTAATAAAAAATATTTTGAATTAGAAAGAGAAGTCCCTAAATATAATCCAAATTTATTTCTACTTTTCATTTTAATAAAATTTAAATCATTTTCTGAAATTATAGTATTAACATTCATTATTTTGGCTTTGGCATCTAAATATTTGATACCTATATAAGGCACAAATATATCAATTTTATGAGACAGTCCTAAATCAATTTGCCAATCTTTATAATTTATATCCGCTTCATTTTCATCTTGGGGGGTTCCATCTTTTAGAAGCCAAAATATTGAAGGTTTGGTTTTAGAAAATCTACCTCCAGCTCCTAAGGCAGTATTTCCCCACTCAAATAAAATAACTCTAGCTGCTAATGCATAATAAAATCTATAGTTTGTCTCAAGTTCAATTCTTTTAGAAACATCACTTTCATCAAATCTCCAATTTGATTTAATTCTACTAGCACCTAAAGATGTTAAAACATCTAATCTGTTTTGAAAGTTTAAAGTAAAAGTTCCAGAATTGATATCTTGCTCAAAATCATCGATTTTACTTTTTTCATTTAATGATTTTTTAAATTTAGAATCATTTACAAAATTTCCTTCATAACCAACTCTAAAATTCACAATACTAGAAGGTGAAATAAAAAAACCCTGTTCTATTAAAGTTGGATTGAAAGGATTCCCTACTGGGGCAGATATAACCTTCGAAAATAAAAAAATAAATAAAATTAAATAAATTTTTTTCATATTTTTAGCTCCATTAAATACTTTAATAATAACTTATACCAATTTCACAAGTTTTTTCCACTGCAAAATATTTTTTTTTATATTTTAAATTACTAATAAAAAATTTTAGTTTTTAATAAGGAGGTTTTTTATTAAAATATAACTTAAAAATTACTAAAACTGAAAATGGTGAAAAAATGATTATCTTTGTAGATGGTGAAAAAAATGAAATTGAAGAAAATTCAACAGTTATAGATCTTGTAAAAAACTTAAATTTAACAACTCCTGAAAAAGCTATAGGGGTTAAAATTAATAACGTTTTATCTGATTTTAACATTCTTTTAAAAGAAAATGATAAAATTATTTTTATATCTTTTGATGAAAAACAAGGTAAAGATATTTTTTGGCATTCCTCCGCTCATATTTTAGCTCAAGCAGTAAAAAGATTATTTCCAGAAGCAAAACCTACAATCGGACCATCGATTGAAAATGGTTTTTATTATGATTTTGCAAATTTAAATATAAATGACAATGATTTAAAAAAAATTGAAAAAGAAGCAAAAAAAATAATTTCAGAAAATTTAAAACCAATTAGAAAAGAATATAAAAATAAAAAAGAAGCTTTAAAAGAATTTTCAAATAATGAGTTTAAATGTGAAATGATAAATGAATTTGAAAATGGCATAATATCTTCTTATATCCAAGGGGAGTTTATAGATTTATGTAGAGGGCCTCATCTTTCAAGTTTAAGTAAAATTAAAGCTTTTAAATTAACCAAAACCTCCGGAGCTTACTGGAGAGCTGACGCAAAAAATCAAATGTTGACCAGAATCTATGGAATATCTTTCCCAAGTAAAGAAATGCTATCTGAGTATATGACATTGTTAGAAGAGTCGAAAAAAAGAGATCATAAAATCTTAGGTCAAAAATTAGAACTTTTTTCTTTAAAAGAAGAAGCCCCAGGGATGCCCTTTATTTATCCAAAAGGAATTTTTATTTGGGACAAACTAATTGATCTTTTAAGAAGTTTTTTAAAAAAAGCAAATTATATTGAAATAAAAACACCTCAAATAATGACTAAAGAATTATGGGAAAAGTCTGGCCATTGGTTTCACTATAAAGAAAACATGTACATAACAGAAGTTGAGAAAAGAGAGTTTGCTATAAAACCAATGAACTGTCCAGGGTGTATGATTTATTATAAATCTAATGTACATAGTTATAGAGAATTTCCTTTAAAAATTGCAGAAATAGGACATGTACATAGGTTTGAACCATCTGGAGCATTGAATGGACTTTTTAGAGTTAGATCTTTTCATCAAGATGACGCTCACGTTTTTATGAAACCAAATCAAATTAAAGATGCAATTTTAGAAGCAATAGATATTGCTGATAAAATATATCAAACTTTTGGTTTAACATATAAATTAGAACTTTCAACAAGACCTGAAAAATCTAAAACTATAGGAACAGATGAGGAATGGGAAAATGCTACACATGGTTTAAAAGAGGCATTAGATGATTGGGGTCATAACTATAAAATTAATGAAGGCGATGGCGCTTTTTATGGTCCAAAAATTGATATACATATTAAAGATGCTCTTGGTAGATACTGGCAATGCGGAACAATTCAATTAGATATGTCTCTTCCTGAAAAATTTGATCTAACATATGTTGATTCAGATGGAGCCCATAAAAGACCTGTCATGATACATAGAGCTCTTTTAGGTTCAATTGAAAGATTTTTCGGAATATTAATTGAACATTTTGGTGGTAACTTCCCTCTTTGGATTTCACCAAGAGCTATAAGATTAATTCCAGTAGCTGATAGACATGTTGATTTTGCAAATAAAATTAAAGATGAAATTGATAAATTAGATCTGCCTTGCGATATTGATGATACAAATGAATCTGTAGGTAAAAAAATTAGAAATGCTCAGTTATTAAAAGTTAATTATATGTTAACAATAGGCGATAAAGAAGTTGAAAATAATACTATAAATTTAAGAACACGAGATAATATTGTCCATGGTGAAATAAAATTAAATAATTTTTTAGAAAAAGTCTCTTTGGAAAAAAAGGAAAAAACATTAATATCTCCTTTTAGAAGCTCTGCAAATTAAGACCCATAAATTTAAGGGAGAATTAAAGGTGAATATTATTGCTATTACTAGTTTCAAGGGAGGCACTGCCAAAACTTCAACATGTTTAAATGTTGGATCCGCATTAGCACAGTTTCATAAGCAAAAAGTTTTATTAATAGATTTTGATTCACAGGCAAATCTTACAACTGGTCTTGGATTCGATCCAGATGAACAAGATAGCATGGCTCCAGTACTTCAAGGTGAAAAATCTATTAATGATGTGATTTTAAAAACTTCTATCAATAATTTAGATATAATACCTGCTGATGCCTGGTTAGAAAGGGTAGAAGTTACAGGTTCTTTAGCAACAGACAGATATTCTCACGAAAGACTTTCTCAAATTCTGAAACCTTTAAATTATGATTTTATTTTTATTGATACACCTCCATCAATTTGTTGGCTTACAGAATCTGCTTTAATTGCAGCTAATAATTCTATGATTTGTGCAACACCAGAATTTTATAGTATAAAAGGACTTCAGAGACTTGCTGTTTTTATTAATAACATCTCTGAAAGACATCATATAACTGTTATCGGTATTGCCCTTTCCTTTTGGTATGCTAGAGGAAAGGCAAATGAAGAGTTTCAAAAAGTTATTGAAGATAGCTTTCCTGGCAAGTTATTAAATTCAAAAATTAGAAGAGATATCGCTGTCTCTGAAGCAACAATATATGGTAAGCCAGTTTTCAAAACTGCTCCTAATAGTAGAGCTTCAAAAGATTATAAAAATTTAACATTAGAACTCTTAAAAAAATGTAAACCTGCTTTACATAAAGGAGAAAAAATAAATGGGAAAATTTAATTCGCTTTTAAACTTAAGACTTAAATCTAAAAACCACAAGCATAAAATGACAGCTCTTGCACAAAAGTCAAAAGATGGAGCACTATCAAGCTTTTCTGGAGTTTTTAAAATTGCTAAATTAAGTGAAGAAGAAAAAGAAAATATTTCAAATATTTTAACAACTTTTCATGATAATGATGCTGATATTCAAAAAGATTTGAATAATTTAGTAACCATTACATCTGAAGTAAAGGCAATAACAAATCAAGCAGTTATGTTGCATGGGGAAAGAATAAAAAAAGCTCAAAACATTTTAAAAAACTATAAGGATGGAGCTTTTAGTGCTTGGTTAAGCATAACCTATGGCAATAGACAAACTCCTTATAACTTCTTGCAGTATTATGAATTTTACAATTCTATGCCATCAAATTTACATGAATTAATAGACAAAATGCCAAGACAAGCAATTTACACACTAGCATCAAGAGATGGAGATGCTGACAAAAAACAAGAAATTGTAAAAAGCTACAAGGGACAAAAAAAACAAGAATTATTAAGCATCATAAGAAATTTATTTCCTCTAGAAGTGAAAGACAAAAGACAAGCAAATATAGCCAATCAAATAATTTCTACTTTAAAGAAACTTAAATCATTAGCAACTCACCCTCTTTTTTTACCAAATGATAAACAAAAAAAAGAAATTGAAAGCTTATTAGAAGATATAAAAAACAAATAGAAATTATATGTCTTATGAGATTTATAGAAGTCCATTAACTCATCGCTATTCAAGCGATGAAATGTTAAAACTTTTCTCAATGCAAACCAGATATTCAAAATTTAGACTTCTTTGGTTATATTTAGCTAAAGCTCAAAAAAAATTAGGACTTAATATCACTGATGAGCAGTTAGATGAAATGCAAAACAATATTGAAAATATTGATTTTGAAAAGGTAGAAGAATTCGAAATAGAGCTTCATCATGATGTTATGGCTCATTTACATACTTTTGCAAATCAATGTAGGAAAGCTAAGCCTATAATTCATTTAGGTGCTACATCTTGTTATTTAACAGACAACGCTGATTTAATTATTTATAAAGAAGCTTTATTTTTGATAAAAAACAAGCTTAAAACTTTCTATTAATTAGCTTTGCAAAAAAAATAAAGATATCGCTTGTACAGGGTATATCCATCTGCAAGCTGCTCAAGCTACTACCGTTGGAAAAAGAACTTGTTTATGGATTCAAGATTTATTAATGGACTATTTAGATTTAAGTGAATACATAGATAACTTACCTTTTTTAGGTGCGAAAGGAGCTACAGGGTCTCAATCTTCTTTTTTATTTTTATTTAATAATAATGAAAAAAAAGTAAAAAAATTAGATGAAATGATAGCAAATTATGCCGGTTTTAAGAAAAACTTAATACTTTCTTCTCAAACATATCCTAGAAAAATTGATGTTAAAATATTAAATATTTTATCAAATATCGCAATCAGCATGCATAAATTATTTACAGATATTAGACTTCTTCATTTTACAAATGAATTAGTTGAAGGTTTTTCTTCAAAACAAGTTGGATCTTCGGCGATGCCTTATAAAAAAAATCCAATATATTCTGAAAGAATATGTTCCCTTTCTAGATTTTTAATATCACTTATGCAAAACACCCAATATACAGCTTCTCTTCAATGGCTGGAGAGAAGTTTGGATGATTCAGCTAATAGAAGGCTTACCATGCCTGAATCATTTTTAACATGCGATGCAATTTTGGAATTAGCTACAGCTACTTTTGAAAAAATATCTATCAATAAAAAGGAAATTAAAAATAGTTTAAATACTAATATGGATAAATTAATTACGGAAAATCTAATGATGTTAGCTGTAATTAAAAATGAAGATAGACAAAATGTTCATGAAAAAATTAGAAAAAATAATTTAAATAATCTAGATATCGAAAATTTAAGCTCTAAACTAAATATATCTAAAGATGAATTAACTTCGATTTCAAGCTTGAAAACTCTTATAGGAAGGTCTTCATCTCAAGTAAATGAGTTTTTATCTAAAATTAAACTTTAACTCTGTTTGTTTGTAATAAATTATTTTCCACCAAACAGTTATAAATTTTAGATCTGTTTATTTCTGTTGGCTCTATTAACGGAAGTCTCATTTTTGATTTACATTTACTCATCAAAGATAGTGAATATTTTACACAAATAGGATTAGATTCTAAAAACATTACATTTATTAAATCTTGATACTTCAAATAAATTAACTTAGCCTCTATAAATTTTTTGTTTAATAACAGATCAATGTATTTTTTCCAGATGTCAGGAATAATATTGGCAACAACAGAAATAACTCCACATCCATTATTTTTTAGAACATCATAAGTTAAAGGATCATCCCCAGAGAGTACTCCAAATCTTGTTTCATTAATTATTTTTTTTATGAACTCTAAATTCCCACTAGCTTCTTTAACAGCTACAATTTTTTCAATATTTTGAAGTTCAATGAAATCATTAATTGTTAAACTTAGTCCTGTTCTATTAGGATGATAATAAAGAATAACATCAAGACCAACTTTTGATATAACTTCAAAATGTTTATATAATCCTAAAAATGAAGGTTTATTATAATAAGGAACAACAACTAAGCATGCACTAATTCCAATATCTAAAGCTTTTTTTGTAAAATAAACACTTTTTTTTGTTGAATAAGTTCCAGTTCCTGCAATAATTTTAATCTTATTTTTTGCAATCCTGACAGCGGTTTCAAAAATTTTAAATCTTTCCTCCTCTTCTAAAGTTGGAGCTTCAGCAGTTGTACCACAAAGCACAATAGCATCGGTTTTGCACTCAATATGCCAATTAATTAAGTTTTCTAGTGCCCTAATATCTAAAGACCCATCTAAGTTAAAGGGAGTAACTAATGCTACCATTGATCCTGTATATTTCATTTAATAATATCTCCCCATTTAATTTTTTTAGATATTTTATAATTTTTTAAATCTTTTTTATCAATCTGATTTTGGAATACTTTTCCATCTTGGCAAAGATTTAAAAGCATTTTTGAATCCTTTTTTTTCGGATTTAATAGAACTCTTGCTTTGTATGGTTTAGAGTCTTTTTTAGTAACTATTAGATATGAAAATTTTTCATCTTCAAAAGACAAAGTCCCTTTTTTAATATATTTATGACATTTCGATCTATCTAATCTAACAAAAAAATGACACCAGTCATCTTTGGGCATTGGGCATTTAAAATTGTTAGGGCAGGGGGCTATTATTTTTAAATCATTCTTTATAATTTTATCGTGAAGATATCTTATGTTATTAAATCCATATTTAGTTCCAGGCTCAATAAAAACTATTACTTTCGCTTTAGATTTTATAAAATTTTTTAAGATTTTATCTATTTGATAAATTTTTAGTTCATTTAAAACATATGATACAATAATTAAATCGTGATCATAGTCTTTGTAAGCAATTAAATCCATTTGAACAAAAAAAACTTTTTTTAACTCCTTAATATCTTTTGATAAATCTTTTGATATTTGAACAAACTCCGTATCTCTTTCAACTAATGTCATTTTATCAAAAGATTTAAAAACAGATAAATAAGCATAAAGAGCTGTACCAGGACCTGATCCTAAATCTAAAACAGTATTAATTTTGGTATTCAACTGAAGGTTTTTTAATTGATTTAAACAGTATTCAATAGCTTTGAAAGTAGCTGGCATTCTAAAAGTTATATAACTAATTTTTTCATCATACGTAAGATTAAATTTTCTAAAAGTTCTATATTTTTTAATTAAATTTGAGCTTTGTGTTCTTAAATATTTTAATGAAATGTTTTCTATTTTTTTTTCAATGGCAGATAAAAGAACTTTTATTTGATCCATTTATTTTCTTTGGAGCTCTACTTTTAAACTATTTATAAAATCAGTATCTATTTGAGTAATTATAGATTTATCTGATAGAACTTTAAATTTAACAACTTTTTTACTTGAATTAGAATCATCTATAGACTGATCTAGAGCTATATCAAGTTTCAATTTGGGTTTTGACAAAAATTTTGCTTTGAATAGATTTTCATTTTTAATTTTATTAAAAAAATTTAAGCTCATTATAGATTCTATATAAAATTCATTTTCATCAATGATACTTAAAATTAAATCATTGATGCGAACATATTTTTTTTCACTTAAATATAAACTTACAATTTTTCCAGACATTGGAGATTTAAAATATTTATTTTGAATTTGAATATTTAATAAATTAATTTCCTCTTTTAATTCATTTTCATTAGCTAATAAAATATTGTGTTCTAATTGTTTCTCTTCAAGTTCTTGAAGTTTTAAATTGATGTCATAAGTAGAGTTGCTATCTTTTTTTATGTTCAAATACTCATCCATAGCCTTTTGTTCTTTATATTTAACTAAACTTTTCTTCTCATTAATTAAGTTTAATTTAGCTAAAAGTGTTTTTTTCTTAGCTTCCAAAAGATCAGTGTTATATTCAAATAAGATATCTCCCTTTTTTACAATATCTTTATTTTTAATATACATTTTATCAATAAAACTATCTTGAATTGATGAAATATTCATTTTTGAAAAATTTATAAAACCATAAAATTTTTTCGAAATATTTTTTACATAAAAATATCTAAAAACAGAAAAAGTAAATAAGATAAAAATTACTAAAAAAATTTTAATTATCTTAGACTTTTTCATTTTCTTTTTGTGTTAGTTTTTCATAAGCTAAGGATAATTTTTCTTGAATTTCCATTAAAGCCATATAACTATTTTCTTGATTATTTACTTCCCCTTTAATCTTTATAAATTCTTCTTTTAATTTTTTAATATATTCTTCAGATATAGGCTTTTCTAAATATTGAGATTTTAAAATATCTTTCAAAGATTTTTGATTATCATTTTCTTCATTATTATTTATAAGTTTTGAAATTATTTCATCAGAATTTTTTAAAGAATTTTTATCCATAAATTATCCTTATTTTAAAGGGATTTTCTATATTTTATTATATTTTAACTTTAAAATATACTAAAGATGCGATTAAAGATGCAAAAGCTGCTATAATAAATGGTAAATATATGTATATCTGATCACTTAATCCCCCAATAATTGGAGCAACTGCCATAGCAAGAGATTGCATAGATTGACTAATTCCCATTATTTTACCCTGCATATGTTTATTTGCTTTATTTGAAATTACAGTAGCACATATAGGCCATGCGACCCCACCAATTATTACACAAGATCCTAAAAGTAAAATAATGCCGGTTATATGCTTTGGGAAACCAACTAAGCCACAAAGAATTGTAAAAAGAAAAAGACTAGTTTCTAAAACTTTTATATTAGAAAATCTTTTTGATAATAATTTATTAATAATTCCAGATCCAATAGCCCAACATATGCCCATAAAAGCGGCTAAATCGCCAATCTGTGAATTTGTAAAACTAAATTTTTTAATAACTAAAACAGGGGTAAACTGAAATAAAATTGTCCAACTAAAGACAAACAAAAAATAAATTAAATAAATAGTTTTTATGTTTTTGGTTTTTAAAGCCTCTTTAATATTGTGAAATCCTTCAAGAAAATCATATTTTATATTCTTTTTAATTTCTAATGTTTCTTCAAACCCAAATATAATAAATAGTAAATTCATGAATGACAAAAAGGAAGCTACCCATAACGGAAAAGAATAAGAAAATAACTCATATACTTTTGAATCAGATAATTTCCCTCCTAAAAAAGCTCCTACAATAAAAGAAAACCCTGCTAATACAGATAAAAATCCAAAATTTTTAGCTTTTGATTTCTCTGATTTACTTAAATCTGAAATAGATGCCAAACAAACTGATAAATTACCGGAAAATAAACCAGTTACTAATCTTCCTAAAAATAAAAGATATAAATTAGATTCTTTTATACTATATCCCGTTAGAATATATCCTAAAAAAGTTAAAAAAATTGAGACAATAAGTGCTTTTTTTCTTCCTACTTTATCGGCAAATTCTCCGAGTATAGGAGCTCCAAAAAATTGAGCTAATGGAAAAGCTGCTAAAAAAAGCCCTAAAATTGCTGTTCTTGTCGCAAAACTAATATCAGCTGAAAAAATCAAATTCTGTGAATCCAAAAAAAGAGGTGCAAAAATAGGAAAAACAATAGACCAACCAAGATTATCTACAAAAAATGTAAATAATACTGAAAAAAAAGAAACTTTTCTTTTTATTGAAGATTTCATCATAATCTCTTGTTATTTTTACAATATCAATTAATATTTTCTTTTCAAGGAATTTGAAAATTAATTATATCTTTTCCATGCTTTTTTAAAAAAGCATTCGCTTTTGAAAAATGTCTGCATCCAAAAAATCCTTTTACTGAATAAAAAGAAGGATGAGCGCAGCTCAAAACTAAGTGAGGATGACTTTTATTTTGTAAAATTTTTATGATTTTTTCTTTTGCAGATGCCCCCCAAAGCATAAATACAATAGGATCTTTTCTACTAGCCAAAGCATCTATTACTTTATCAGTAAATCCTTCCCAGCCAATTCCATAATGAGATTTAGGGGATGATTTTCTAACTGTTAAAGTTGCATTTAGAAGTAACACTCCTTGTTTAGCCCAAAGCGTTAAATTACCCTTATTTGACATCTTTATTTTTAAATCTTCTTCAATTTCTTTATATATATTTCTTAAAGATGGAGGAATGTTAATATTATCAGGAACACTAAAGGATAATCCATGAGCCTGATTTTTTTGATGATATGGATCTTGCCCCATAATCACTATTTTAACATCTTCAAAAGGAGTTAAACAAAAAGCTTTAAAAATATCATTCTTTGGGGGATATATTTCATATCCACTTTTTATCTCTTCAGATAAAAAAAATTGGATATCTTTAAAATATTTTTTTTCAAATTCATCTTTTAAAATGCTAGCCCAATCTTTTTCCATTAAAAAAATATCTTTCATAAAAAGCAATTAAGTTAATTTTAAAGAAATTATACAATTTTTTAGATTCATTTCCAAGAGTCAAAAATTAATTGTTGAAAATCTATAGTTATATCTTGTTGATAACTATGTTTATAACTTCAATTTGTTTATAAATCACATCTTATGATCATCTTTTTAACAACTTATAAACATATGCTTTTCATTGATAATATAGGCGCCTTATGAACAAATCCACACTCTTCTAAAGAAGAAGAATTACTTTAATAATATATTCTTTAGAAAAGATTTGTAGTTTTTGTTATTCTCTATATCAAAATTAAACCCAATTAATCAAATGAATTTAAATTATAAATTTTTTTTTGATACATCAAATTTTGAACATAATAGTCTATTCGAGAATATAGTAAATATTTTTGAAGTTTTTGATAATTTAAAAAAATATTTCAATAAATTTTCATATAAAAAGAAAGTTTTAAATAATTTAGTTTTTATAGAAAACCCTTCTCTGATTTCGATTGGAAAAAATACTTTAATTGAACCAGGAGCTTATATCAAAGGACCTTGTATTATTGGCGATAACTGCGAAATAAGACATTCTGCTTATATTAGAGGAAATGTAATTGTAGGGAATAATTGCATTATAGGACATTCAACAGAAATAAAAAATTCAATATTTTTAAATAATACTTCCGCAGCTCATTTTGCTTATATTGGTGATTCGATAATTGGAAATAATGTAAATATCGGAGCTGGCGTTAAACTTGCTAATTCTAGATTGGATAAAAAAAATATTAAAATTAGAGAAAATTCAATTTCTTTATTTGATACTAAAAGAAATAAATTAGGATCAATTATTGGTGATAATACTCAAATTGGTTGCAATAGTGTTTTAAATCCAGGAACACTAATAGAAAAAGATGCAATAATTTATGGATCTATAAATGTTTCTGGATATATTCCAAAAAAATCAATTGTAAAATCTCAAACTAAAAATTTAGTAAGAAGCTATAAAATAAAAGGACTAAAAAATGATTTTTTCAAAACTGCAAAAGACTAATGTATTAATTTCTTTTAAATTATTAAAAGATAAAATTGAGAAGTCTATTAAAAAAGAAATTTTGCAAATGGGCGAAAAGAATATTTTAAGGGATGCAGTTGAATATTCTTTATTAAATGGCGGTAAAAGATATAGGCCAATTTTAGTTTTATTAATAGCTGAGATAGTAAATAAAAAATTTGATGTTACATGCGCTGCAATGTGCGTTGAATTTTTGCATACGGCATCAATCATTGCAGATGACCTTCCTTCAATGGATGATGAGCGATTTAGAAGAAATAAAAAGTCTCTTCATTTAAAATTTAATGAAGCGAACGCTATTTTAGCTAGTTATAGCTTAATATCACTTGCTTATGAAATGATTATTAAAAATGGAAAAATACTTGAAAAAAGCATGCCTAAAGAAAGGGTTAATGGTATTTGTATTTTGGCAATTGAAACAATTTCTAAATTTGCAGGTATTAATGGAGCTACTTTAGGACAACATTTAGATTTATTTTCTAAAGATCTTACTTTAGATAACATTAATAAAATAATTCATTTAAAAACCATTTCATTATTTGAAATTTCATTTATTTTAGGTTGGATTTTTGCTGGCGGGGATTTTGATAAAATAGAAATAGTAAAAAAATGTGCATATAATTTTGGAATGGCTTTTCAAATTGCAGATGATTTGGAAGATTATGAAGAAGATTTAAATAAAGGAAAGAAAATAAATATTGCTATTGCTCTTGGAAAAGACACAGCCAATAAAAACTTAAATAAAGCAATTGAGGATTTCAAAGAAGGGTTAAAAAAACTTAATTTATATACAGAGCCTTTTAGATATTTAATTAAAAAAATTAAAGATATCTAAAAGGCTCAATTAGAATAGAGCTATTTTTTCAAAGCTAATTGATTTAGTTCTTTATTTTTTTCAAAAATTAATTTTTCTATTTTTTTAAGTAAAGTTTCATCTTTTCTAAGCTCTTCTTTTGCAGACTCTCTACCTTGTCCTAATTTTGTATCTCCAAAACTAAACCAAGTCCCTTTCTTATCTATTATTCCAAATTCAACGCCCATATCAACTAAAGAGCCAGTCTTTGATATTCCTTCATTAAAAATAATATCAAATTCGGCTATTCTAAATGGAGGAGCTAATTTGTTTTTTACAACTTTTACCTTAGCTCTTATTCCAAATTCTCTACCATCAGAACCTTTCATTGAAGCAATTTTTCTAATGTCCATTCTAATAGAAGTGTAAAATTTTAAGGCCCTACCCCCTGGTGTTGTTTCTGGATTTCCAAAAACAATTCCAATTTTTTCTCTTATTTGATTTATAAAAACGACACTAGTATTGCTTCTAGAAAGTGCAGATGTAAGTTTTCTCAAAGCTTGAGACATCATTCTTGCTTGAAGTCCCATATGTGAATCACCGATTTCTCCATCAACTTCATGTTTTGGTACTAATGCTGCTACTGAATCAATTACAATAACATCAATTGCATTTGACCTAGCAAGAGTTTCAGTTATGTTTAAAGCTTCTTCGCCGCTACTTGGTTGTGATATCATTAGTTCATCTAAATTAACGCCAATTTTGGCAGCATAAGATGGATCTAATGCATGTTCAGCATCTATATATGCAGCAATTCCCCCATTTTTTTGTGCATTTGCCACAATATGAGTTGCTAAAGTAGATTTACCAGAAGATTCAGGTCCATAAATTTCAATTACCCGCCCTCTTGGTATGCCTCCAATTCCAAGAGCGATATCTAAAGACATAGCACCAGTTGAAATAACGTCAATTTTTTTTGTTTCATAACTTTTTCCAAGAGCCATTAATGCTCCTTCTCCAAATTGTTTTTGAATATGAGCTATAGCTACATCTAAAGCTTTCTTTTTTTCTGAATTTTTATCCATGCGATCTCCAATTTAATATCTTATTAATAGATCTTATCTTTAATAAAAAAAAAAAATAAGGAAAAAAATATCTTTTTTATTCATTATAAAAAAAAAGGAGTACAATCTTATGTTTTTAGTTGGCGATATTGGTGGGACTAATACGAGGCTTGCTTTATTTGAAAGCAACCAAAAATGTATAAAAGAAAAAAGATTTTTAAGTTCAAATTATAATTCTTTAATAGAAGCAATTAATGATTTTTTAAAAAATGAAAAAGTAAAAATTAAAGCTGCATCATTTGGTATTGCAGGTCCGATCAGAAATGGAAAATGTCAAACAACAAACATTCCTTGGATAATCGATTCAAATGAAATAAGAACTCATTTAAATATAAAAAATGTTTACCTTTTGAATGATTTGCAAGCAAATGCTTATGGAATTGAAGTATTAAAAGAAGATGAGTTTTATGTTATAAATGAAGGAATTAAAGATCAAAAAGGAAATAGATGTTTATTGGCAGCTGGAACAGGTCTTGGTGAGGCTGGTCTTTTTTTTGATGGGAAAAAACATATTCCTTTTGCTTGCGAAGGAGGACATTGTGATTTTGCAGCAAGAAATGAACTAGAAATTGAAATTTTTAAATTTTTAGAAAAAAAATACTCCCATGTTTCATATGAAAGAATTTTATCAGGTCCTGGAATTTATAATTTGTATTCCTTTCTATATGAATCAAAGTTAGAACAATCTCCAAGTGAATTTCATAAAGAAATTCAAAATAGTAAAGAACCACAAATAGCTATTACAAAAAAAGCAATAAGTTCTGAGATGAAAATTTGTGAAAGAACTATTGAAATATTTGTTTCAATTTATGGAGCGGAAGCTGGTAATTTTGCTTTAAAAACTTTTGCTTTAAATGGTGTATACATAGGTGGCGGCATAGCTCCTAAAATTTTAGAAAAATTAAAAGAAGGTCATTTTTTTAAGTCTTTTATTGATAAAGGAAGGTTTTCTTCTTTATTAGAATCAATTCCAATTAAGGTTATATTAAATGATAAAGCAGCTCTTTTAGGCGCCGCTTATTATGCAAGTATTAATAACAACTAAAAATTAAAAGAAAGACTTAGATTTAAACCATGAAGATGTAAGTCTCCAATATTTTTGCTGTCATAACTTTTAAATAAATCTTTTAAATGCCTCATATAATTTTGATTAAAAAATATTAGAGTGTCGTAACCTAAATTTACTGCCAAATACATATTATCATTTTTTAAATATTTTCCAGCTTCAAAATTAAATGAAAGTTTAATGGATGAATTAAAATCATAAGAATCATTTGTTATATTAACTTCTAAATTTGCTGGATTTGCTGGATCTTGCTCAAAATGCTTAGCTTTAAAATTTTGATAAAAAAGAGCATATTCTAAGTTCGTTTTTATACTAAAGATTTCATTTAAAAACCATTTAGCATTAGTTGAGATTGTAGGTCCTATAATCCATGAATTTGATTTAGATTCATCTTGAAATGAATTAATGCTGCTTAATCTAAAAATTGTTTCAACAAATTTCTGATAAATTCTACCAGTTTTTATACCTAAACTAGGCTCTAAGGTAATAAATTTTCCAACATAATAAGATCTAGATGTCTTAAGATCAATTAAATCTAAATCTAAGTCCCATTTAGCATTTATTGTAGATGCGTTTACAAGTAAATCATTTGTATGCCAAAGGGGCTTTAATTTTAATATGGTAGAATTAACATCAGAAAATGCAGTATCTTTTACTGTTGATCTAAAAAATAGATAAGAGAAATTTAAATTATAATCATCATATTCAGAAAAATTTAAACCAAGGTTTAATTCAAAACCGCTTTGCAATTTAAAATCTACTTCTTTTACTCGATCTATATGATTTGCATTTTGATTATCAAAAAACGCATAACTCATTCCCTTTTGAATTGGCTGATATAGTAGATAAGATGCTTTTATGTAGGGACTGTATTTAGAAGTTTTTATATTGGATTCATAATTATATCCTGATATGAAATTGTCTTTTTTATGGATTAAATGAGATTGATTTTCAAAAATAAAATCTTCATTTGCAAAGATATTACTATTTGAAAAAGCAAAGATAGATATTAAGAATATATATTTTATTATTTTCATGTTTTATCTCCTAAACATAGGTTTAATAACTCAGATAAAAGGTTAAATTAAGTCCATGTAAAAACAAATCTCCTAAATTTGAATCAGCTCTATTTCTTGATACTTCACTATTTGGATTTTGAGCAGAGATAGACTGTAAATTAGCAAAGGAATTTTGATTAAATAAATAGTTGAAATCATAAGATGCTAAAAAGGATACATATTTCCTTTTTTCATCTAAATATTTTCCATAGCGCAAAGCAAGCGAAAGATAAGCATTTGGTGTTATCTGCTCACTATTTTCTTTAACATTAGAAGATAGTGAAGTTATATCTAATCTTTGAGCTTGTCTTTGTGTACTAAAATTTTGATATAAAAAGGCAATTGATGAATTTAGAGTAACATCAAATCCATTATTGAATATCCAAGAGCTGTTTATTCCAACTTTAGGTCCTATTAAATAAGATCTATTTCTATTACTAGAATTAACTTTATTTGAAAGAGTTGCTATAAGATCATATTTTTGTCTTATAAAACCTCCGGATAAAGCAATTATGGGCGCAATTATTAATTTTTTAGATGAAAAAGATTCTCTTTTAAACTCAATATCAAAAAAATCATATTTAAATTTCCAGGTAGATTCTATACGAAGTGTAAAAAGTGTGTTTTCATCAAACCAAGGTGTAATAATTCTTTGCATTCCGCTTGGAGCGCTGGAAGTAGTTTGTTTAGTGAAGTGTAAAAAAGTATATTTAAAAAGCATATCGATTTTATCATTATCTAAATGATATCCCATACCCAAAATAAACCCGGGTTCGAAATTAAACTCAATATTTATTGAAGGACTTTTATTGTTTCTATTTAAAGCTCTAAATATACCTAGCTCTAAATTTTGTTCTATTGCTTGGTAATATACAAAACTTGCAAAATTATACATTCTTTTAGAGCAGATAGTATCTATAGAATTTCCGAAATTATAAATTGGATCAAGATTTATTGGTTGCTTAACTTCGCAGTTAGTATTGTTAATTTGATTATTTTCAAACTCAAACTCATCAGAGAATAAAAAAGTCAACTGGGTTATAAATATCAAAATTGAAATAATTTTATAATTTTTTATCATCTTATAACTCCACTTTAATTTTTAAAAATCAAATTTAATATTAATATTTAAGCCATTTATAATTAAGTCACTTGGTTTGGTAGAGGTTCTTATATTTTCATTAATTCTAGATACTAAATTTCTGATCATGTTTTGATTAAAATAATACATGAATAAATAGCTGGCACTAACATCTAAATGATATTTGTTATTAGAAAAATAATAACCATAATTCACACCTAAATCAAAATCAACAACTGGTGTTATATAATCTACATCGCTATTTTTTTTATGATTTATGATTGTAGATGGGTTGTCTTCATTAAATTCTTTTATATTTATATTTTCAAACCTTTGAAAAGCAAGACAAAATATAGGCGATGAAAATATATTGAAATTCTTATATAAAAACCATTTCATGTTTGTTCCTAATTTTGGACCAATTAACCAAGACAAGGATTTCATATGATTTGCAGCTGTTAATAATCCGACATTTTCTACTTCAGAAGTTACATAAAAAATAAATCTTTGATCTATCCAAGCAGTTTTAACGCCCATCAAAGGCGAGATTAATAATTTTTTACCTGCGTAGTATAATTTACTCATTTGAAAATCTAAAACATCAAAACCTAGCTTCCATTTACCTTTTATAGCAGTAGTATTATTTGAAAAAGGTAAGTTAGATGGTCTTAAAAGAGTTTGCAGACCATCTGCATCAGAAGGTCTTAAAAAACTAGTACTTTCGCTCATATGTAAATATGTGTATTCGAATTTAACATTCCAATTATCATGCTTTGAATGAAAGCCAAGAGCAGATTTAAAGCCTAATTTATAATTAAAATCCATTTGGATTACTTTGCCAGCATTGGAATTATTATTATTTGGAATAAAATAAGCAAGTTCAAACCCTTTTTCTTTGGGTTGAAGATATAGCAAGGAAGCCTTAATAAAAATATCAAAAGGCTTTTTTAATTCTAAATTAAAACTTTCATTAAAACCTTTTGGAATTTCGCTTTTTGTCAAAGGGTAGGAGTTTTTATATTCATATGAAAATAAAAAAGTAAAAGAAAACAAAAAGGTAAAAAAAGCAATTTTTACATTATTCATTTTACACCTATAATAACTATGATTATTTAAAATAAATAATATAGATATTTTAAATCAATTTATATAAAAAAAAAGCCGAAAAAATTAAAAAATTTTTCGGCCTTATAATTATTTTAGATTTATTTCTTAATTAGAAATCAAATCTAGCAGTTAATGTTAAACCATGGAAAGTTAAGTTACCTGGTTTATCATGATCAACCCATACATAGCTGTTGATTTGTGTGAAAATGTTTTGATTAAAGTATACTTGTACTTCATAACCAGCTGATAAATCAAAATACCAGTTATTATTATCAAAGTAAGTATCCCAACCAAGTCCTAAAAGTAAATCTAAGCTTGTATTGATTGTATTATATGTATGTTTTCTCCACATTAATGGACTTTCTGCAGAAGTTGTTTCAAAGTTTTTATCTTCAATGCTGTCAAACTTTTGGAAAAATGCACTAACTGCAGCATTTCCAAATAATCTAAAGCCTTCTCCAAAAACCCATTTACTATCAAATCCAGTTCTTGGTCCGATTAACCATGAACTAGATGTTAATTTTCTGTTTTGAATAGTAGCAAAAGAAGTTACTGCATCAGGATCGCGAACTCCTGTAACAGTAAATTTTTGGTCTATCCAACCACTTTTTAAACCATAATGTGCTTTAAAAATTAAGTTTTGTCCATTGTAATATGGTCTTCCTAATTCTAGATCAAACATGTTATGATCTAATTCCCATTTACCTGTGGTTTCTGTTATTGGATTTTGATTAAATGATTGATTTGATATATCTAAATCATTAAAAAGCCAAAGTGAATGTTGTTTATTTGTTCCAGCTTTTGCTGTTGTGCTGTTAGAAGTGTTTACTCTAGTATAGTTTAAATATAAATTCCAATCATCAAATTCTGAATTATATCCAAGTCCAACTTTGAAAGCTGCTTTCCAATCAAAACTCATGTCTTGAATATTACCAGCAAATTCTTGAGTAGCAGCATTAGTATCTGTGTAATCTGTTACAGCTAATTCTAATCCTTCCATTTTAGGTTGCCACCATAAAAATGTTCCTGTTACAAACATATCCCAAGAACCACAAACATTTATTCTTGCAGGATGGTTATAGGCAGACATCGTAGGTGCTTCAGGTGCATCACAAGTCTTACATACAGGTTTTGGTGGGCATGGTTGACAAGAGTCATCATATGATTCAGCAAAAGCTGAACTTACTAAAAACATTGTCGCTATCAGTAAAGATAGTCTTTTTATAAAAGTCATATTTTATCTCCGTATTTTTATAAATATTTCCGTTTTGGAAATGTTATGCTAGATATCATAATAAAATTTTATATTTTGCGAAAAGAAATTTTAGTTTTTTTTTTAGAAAGTTGTTGGAAATAAAAAAACGGTAAATTTTTTAAGGAAATAAAAAAGCCACTTTAAAAATATCAAAGTGGCTTTTTCATGAAGTTTTCTTTAATTAGAAATCAAATCTTGCAGTTAGTGTTAACCCATGCATAACTAAATCAGCTGGTTTAGACCAGTCTGTTGTAGCTCCTGTTACAAAGTCAATACCTTCTTTTAAGCTTCTCATTCTATTTTGATTGAAATAAGATTGAAGCTCATAAGCAGCTGATATATCAAAATACCAGTTGTTATTGTCAAAATATGTTCCCCAACCAAGACCGATTGCTAACTCAGTTGCATAATTGATATTTTTAAAAGTTGTTTTTGTATTAATTACAAGTGATGATGCATCAGTAACTAGCTCTTCATTTATTTTTACATCAGAAAATTTTTGATAAAATAAACTTGCTGCAAAATCTCCAAAGATTCTGAATGTATCACAGAATATAAAGTTAGAATTTAAACCAAGTCTTGGTCCAAATAACCATGAATCTGATTTAGCTGTTGTTTTAACAGGTGAAGATGAATAAATCATTGTAGACACTAGATTTTGATCTATCCAACCAGTTTTTAAACCATAGAAAAGATTCATTGTTAATTCTTTACCATTATAAAAAGGTCTTCCTAGTTCCCAATCAAAAATATTGAAATCTAGATCCCATTTGTTTGTAATTTTTGAAATATTTGGTGAAGAACCAGCGTCTATAAACCATGCAGGAACTAAATCAAATGCATCAGCTTTAGTAGCACTAGTTGAAGTATTCATGTTCATTCTAGTATAACGAACTACAGTTTGCCAATTATCGTATTCGAAATTGTATCCTAATAATACTTTAAAAGCTGCTTTGAAATCAAAGCTCATATCTAGGAATCTAGCATAATCAGTATTAGCTAATACTGCATGTCGATCAGTTCCTAACTCTAAACCATCTTCTCTAGGTTCCCAATAAAGGAAAGAAGCAGAAGCAAACATATCCCAAGATCCGCAAACATTAACTCTAGCTGGGTGGCTATAAGCTGATTGCATAGGTCCGCCAGGAACATCGCAAGTTTTGCAAGGATCAGGTGGGCAAGGATCACAACAATCATTGTTATGACCTGCATAAGCAGATGAAATAGTTAAAAGTGCTATTGTCATCATTGCTATTTTTTTAAATAACGTCATTTTTTTACTCCATGATGTTACAATTTTTAAAATAAGTTTCCTTAACTTCTATGTATAAACAATTTTATATATTTTTTTAAACGTTTTTTTTTATATTTAATGATTTATAAGCAAAATTGATCAATATTTAACCATCTATTTATTACAAAATCATTTTCTTTTTTCCATGTATTAGTTGCTTTTTTTGTTTTTATTATTTCATTTAATCTTATGATTAAATTTGACTTATAAACCCCAATTTTTTCCCTACTTTCAAGAGTAGTTAATTGATCAATTATAACTATTACATGTCCTTTAAATACAATAAGATCAAGAGGTTTTAATATTTTTTGAATTTCATAAATATTTAGGTTCTCAATAGGAAGAGAATCTTTATAAAAAAGAAGATCTGTTGTATTTCTTGGAGTATATCCATTAGTTGCATCAAAAAGTAGTCCTGAGCAATCCAGCCCCTTCAAAGTCCATCTCTTCATTAAGTCTTTATTTTGCGAGGTTAATGGGTAATATTTAAGTAGATCCTTAATTCCTTTTGAATAATTTGCTCCCCAAACATACGGAAGATTTATATAAGAATTTAATTTTTTTATAATTTTATATGGATTTAAAATATATTTGAGATTTGGAGATTTTTTTTTATTTAAAAAACATCCAAATCTCACATCTATGTATAAGTTTGTTGATTTATAAAAGTTGAATTTAACTTTATATATATACTTTGAAGGTGTAGAAGATAAAATTTCAAAAACCATGTTTTTTAATGCTATAAATTCAATTTCCCTAGTATGTCCTAAAGAATCTTGTTTTAAGGTTTTTTTATCCCTGCCACCGAAAACCGATAGAAAATCAGAAATATTTAAAACTGGAGTTGGTTTTTCAATTAAAAAGTATTTTTTCATGATTTTTTATTTTATTGTGACAAAATAAATATAAAAAACTCAAGTATTGAATTTAAATAGATTCTTGATTATTTATAAATTGAAAGGATTGGATATGAAAAAATATTTTTTTTTAATTTATTTAGTATATTTAAGTAATATTTCAGCAGATTCAGTTACTTTGTTTAATGATTCCCCTTTTGATATTGTAGCTATTGTACAGTCAGCTAATGGTAAAGTTCTAGGACAAGAAAACCTTCATCCAGGAGAGCAATCAGTTTGGTCAACAGATTATGATGTAACAAACTTGGATATAGATTACACTTCAAGCGGGTCGTATACCCCATATACTGTTATATGGAGATGTTCTTATGAAGGATTTTATTCGGTTTGTACAAATGTTGCAAGTGGTGCTAGCGTGACAGCAAATTCATGCCAGGGACCTAAATATTGCAAACCTAAACCAAAAAAAAAGAAAGGAGAGCAAAACGATCAAGAGACTTCTTGTTATAATTGCAGCAAGGGATCTAATCTAAAATAACATCACATGATTTAATTTAATGTCATGAATTTCTATAGGAAGAGATTTATTTACTATTTGTTCTAAAAAACCAATTCCTATGCTAACACAACTTATGTTTTTTAATAATCTGTCATAATATCCTTTCCCATACCCTAGTCTATGATTATTATTATCAAAAGCAAGTCCAGGAATTAAAACGCATGATATATCACTAAAATTTGCAGGTTTACATTTTTTTGGATTTGGTTCAAAAATATTAAAATTAATATTTTTTTCTAAATCGTTTTCTAAATCATTAACGAAATACAGTTTCAAAAGATTATTTTCTATTTTAGGGAGAATTAACCTTTTTTCTTCTTGAAGATGGTAGTTCAAAGTCCATAGGTTAATTTCATTTTTCTTACTTGCAAAGGATAAGATATTTTTAGAAGTTAAATTTTTAAGTTTAACTACCTTATTTTTTACAATTTCTCTTCTAGTTATTGATATTTCTTTTCTAATACTAATATACTTTTTCTAAGGGCATTTTTATTGTCATTCATTCAAAGTTTTCAAATCTTTAGAAGA
>JAAKFI010000017.1 GCA_011065125.1 Candidatus Anoxychlamydiales bacterium
TTATAAAACTGTTATCTAAAATTAGTTTATCTTTTTTTTCTTTAATAAATGAAAAAGCAAGAGGAAGATCTGTTTTATTTTTTAAAATTTCATTATTTTTAGAATTATTAAAAATATCAAGCAAAAATAAAGAAATTAAAAGGATACAAAACACAGATAGTATTTTATAATTTTTTATAGAAAGCTTTTTTTTGTTCGATAAAAAATTTGTATATTTATAAATCAATATACTAAGCATAGGGGTAATAAACAAAATAGATATTATTATGAAACCCATTTTTAAATTTATATCCATAGCTCTTAAAAGAATTAAAAAGTTATAAAATCCTCCAGAGGAAAAAATCTTTATTGCAAAAAGAATATTAATATTCATTAGAGAAATTAAAATGTAATTTGCCAAATATAAAATTAAAAAAAATATAGAGAAAATAGTTATAGCGTTTTTAAAAATGCTCTTTTTTAAAAAGTTTTTAAAAAAAATAATAATAAGAGTAAAAACGGCACTTTGAACTATTACGTAAAATATAAAAAAAAGATTTGTTTTAAAGACACTTAAAATACTAATGATTAAAAAAAAAGGTATGTAAAAAAAATAATTAAATTTGATTTGTTTGTTTAAGGTATTTAAAATTAATGTTTTAAACTCTTTTAATTTTTTTTTAAACATTTAAAGTTCTTTTTTTTATATTTTTTGATTTTATAACTATTTGTAATTTTGTAAAATATATATAGGGTTTAATGAAAGGTTTTTATGAAAAAGTTTATTTTAAAATTTTTATTTTCTATTTTCTTTACTTTTAGCGCATTTAATTTTTCTTATGCTAAACTTCCTTCTTCTCATAGAGAAGTTCAAGAAGTTCAAGAAGTTGTTATTTTAGGGGGAGGGATAGGAGCTTTAACTTCAGGTATATATTTATCAAGAGCGGGATATAAACCTCTAATCATCGAAGGAGAGGTAAAAGGAGGGCTTATAACTCAATCTCACAGTGTTGAAAATTGGCCAGGAGAAGTTAAAATTAACGGAGTTGATCTATCAGATAAGATCGCTAATCAAGCTCTTAAAAATGGATGCAGATTTTTATCTAAAAAAGTAATAAATGTAGATTTTTCAAAAAAACCTTATAAAATTGTTCTGCAAGACCTTTACAATAAAAATGATACGGAAGTTATTTATTCTAATTTTTGCATTATTGCAATGGGAACATCATCTAACTATTTAAATGTTCCAGGAGAACAAACATATTGGGGAAAAGGAGTTTCAAATTGCGCTACTTGTGATGGATCTTTATATAAAAATAAAAATGTTGCCATTATTGGTGGGGGGGATGCTGCTATTACTGAGGCTATGTACCTTTCAAATATTGCAAAAAAAGCATATGTAATAGTAAGAAAAGATGCCTTAAAAGCATCAGAAAAACAAAGAATTGAAGAAATTAAAAAAAGAAAAAATGTTGAGTTTTTATACAATACAACAGTTAGCTCTATTGAAGGAAATAGAGAAAATTTAACCCATATTAATATAAAACATGCATCTCAAATTAAAGAACTTAAAATTGATGGTTTGTTTTTAGCAATTGGTTCAACTCCTAATAGTGAAATTTTTAAAAATAAATTAGATTTAGATAGAAGAGGATATATTGCTGTTTCAAAAGAATTTGAAACATCTAAAAAAGGAATTTATGCAATAGGTGATATAGTTGATCCAAAATACAAACAAGCAATTACAGCAGCAGGTGATGGAGCTAAAGCTGCAATGAATACAATAAGTTATTTAGAAAAATATCAAAAACCAAAAGTTATCCTTACAAAAACTGAAAATAAAAAAATAGAAAATGTTAATATTACTTCTAATGCAACCATAATTGAGATCCATTCTTTAAAGCAGTTCGAAAAAGAAATAAGCTCAGCTAATACTCCAATTATAGTAGATTTTTATGCAACATGGTGTGGTCCTTGTAAAAGAATATCACCTTATCTTAGTTCTTTTTCCAAATCAGTAGATAAAAAAGTAAAAGTGTTGAAAGTAAACGTTGATAAAAATAAAGAGTTAGCTAGTAAATATAATATTACTGGGATGCCAACGGTTATAGTTTTTGATAAAAGTAGCAAGATGTTATTTAAGAAAATGGGACCTAATGATATTTCTAACTTATTAAATTCAATTGAAAAGATTAAAGATAAAAATACAAGTGAAATAAATTCGTTTTTAAAAACGTTTAAATAAAATTATTTTTCAAAAATTTGATTTATTGCCTTTTCAAAAGGCTTTATTAGATTTTTTTTGTTTGGGTTATATATAAGATTGTCATCTTTATCTTTGAGTGATATTATCTCTAAGTGTTGTTTTTTAAAAATATCATTTCTATTTTTAAATCTTAAAAGTAATTTTTCTTCTCCATTATGAATAAAGAATTCGAATGGAGCTCTAGATGCATTATATCTAGCTGACACAACATATGGCCAGTAATGTTTGTCAAAAATAGAATCTCCTAAAAAAATATCTTTAAAAAGATTATTTCCAAATACGTAATCTAAAATAGATGGGAAAATATCTATTTGAGAAATCATTTTTTTATCAGATCTTTTTCTTTTATTATCCCCAAGTTTCATATATAGAGGAATTTTTGTTTGCATTGAGCTGAGTTGTGATGCATGAAATAAATTACCACCTTCAAAAAACTCTTCTCCGTGATCTCCTAAAATCACAATTATTGAATCATCGTAAATATTTTCATTTTTTAAATGATTTATAAAATCACCGATTAACATGTCTACATAATAAATAGAGTTTTTGTATCTATTTTTAACTAGATTCATATCTATTTTTTCATTTTGGATATATTCTAGACTGATATCATCAATTATTGGCTTGAACTTTGTAAATTTCTTTTTTGGCCAGCTATATAAAAAATGAGTAGAATCTAAAAATGCAATATGCATATTCGATTTACTTTCTAGAATATTATTTTTTAGTTTATCAAAAACTATTTGATCCGACTCAAATGCTTCCATTGGTAAATAGTGAGGGTGTAATTCTAAGGTATCTAATATCTTTGCGTTTTTGCCAAATAAAACATCTATCATTTTGTAATACTTTAATTCAGCAGCAGAATAGGCATGAAGTTTATAACCAATATTTTTTAATATGTTTAAAGGTGTTGCGCCTGATGTGTAATTATCCTGGATATATTTCCAAAAAAAACTAAATTTAGAATAAAAAATAGCAAACCATGCTTTTTGTGTGCAGTTTGCATTTGAAATAGCGCGCTCAAAAGAAATATTTTCTTTTCTGAATTTATATATATTAGGAGATATCTCTTCTGTTATAAAATCTTCTCTTAAAGATTCTATAATAAACATATAGATGTTTGGAGTATTTACTGGTTTAGTAATTTTTTTATTTATTCTTTTAAAAACAGTATCTTCACTCTCAGGTTTTTTTAAGCAAATTAAAGTATCTATATTCATAAAATTATACTGCATAAATGTAGTTTTAAAAGGTAAAACCTTGCGATATGCTGCGTAAATACTAGAATTTATAGAATATGAACTTGTAGCATCATATATTAAAAGAGCAAGAGGTATGCAAAATAAAAATGTAAGTGCATGGTCATGATGCAAAAATATTTTTTCGTATTTTAAAGATACCCTTTCAGTCTTTCTAAAAATATATATCCCAATAAAAGGCAAACATAAAGCTAAAACACCAAAAATCATCCAAACAAAATATGGAAGGCCTGTTAAATGAAGCATTTCTATGAAATTTTCGAAAGTTTCATCTAAAGCAATAGAAAGCCCATACCACATTGTCATATCCATTAGATTAAGCATTATACAATCTACTATATGAATTATGAAAAGTATGAATGTAAAGGCAATAAAGATATTTAAAATGATTTTAGAAAGGTATTTTTTTATAAAATAAGATAAAAATATTAAACTGAAAATCTCAAGGACTATCTGTCCATAAGAATAAATCATGAAAAAAGCTTTGGGATATTTAAATGGGCTTTTTATATATAAAACATTAATAGTTGTAATAATAGCTAAAATTATAAAAAAAAAGCCAAAATAAATAAAATTAATATGAATTTTTTTATCTTTCATATGTAAAACCTATTAATTCCCTTTTAATGAAAATGATAAAAAATTTGCAAATAGTATTTTATATATGATAAAGTTTATTATTCATTTTACTTAGGGTTTTTATGGATTGGATTGATAGTTTTCAGCTATATTTATTTGATTTAGATGGTCTTTTAGTGAACAGCGAAATGATTCATTATCAGGCATATATAGATATGTTAGATAGAAGAGGATTTAAGTTAAATTGGTCTTTTTTAAAATTTTGTGAGGTTGCACATTTTAGTGATGTAAGTTTAAAAGAAGGGTTGTATTCTTTTTTTCCCAGCTTATATAATCAAGAGCCTAATTTTAATATTTTAAGAAAAGAAAAAAATGAAATATTTTTAAAACTTTTAAGTTCTTCTAAAGTAGATTTAATGAACGGTGTAAAAAAACTTTTAGAAGAGCTAGATAAAAAAAATATTAAACGGTGTGTTGTTACAAACTCTTCTAATATCATGTGTGACATTATAAAATCAAAACAACCTACTTTAAAAACTATACCTAATTGGATTACAAGACTAGATTATATAAATCCCAAACCTGATCCAGAGTGTTATAATAAAGCAATTACTCTTTTTGCTAAAAAAGGAGATAGAATAATAGGTTTTGAAGATTCTACAAGAGGACTAAATGCTCTTTTAAAAACCACTGCAACAGCTGTGTTAATCAATCCAAAAGAAGATATTTTGTCACAAGGGATAAGATCTAATAAGGTTTATCACTATAAATCAATTGATTTGATGCTAAAAGAAAAAAATATTTAATATATAATTTTTTCTAAAAAAAGAGCTTTTGCTTTTGCAGTTTTTCCAGCTTTTGATCTATCTTTTGCTTTAAAAATTTCATCAATGCTATCAAGGGGTATTTTATTCGATGCTATATCTAATAGAGTGCCTACTATATTTCTTACCATTTTATATAAAAATCCATCAGCTTCAAATTCAAGTCTAATCCCATAATTTGTATCAATCACATCTAATCTCATTAGATTTTTTGTAGAATTATTTTTAGCACAACCACAATCTTTTTTATTAGCAAAAGATGAAAAATCTTTTTTTCCAATAAAATTCTTTGCTGCTTTTTTTAATAAAGCTATATCAATTTTTTCTTTAGGCTTATAGGAATATAATCTATTAAAAGGATCTTGGGTTTCATTTAAACAAATATGATAGTGATATATTTTTTTCTTAGCTGAAAATCTTGCATGAAAAGCTATATCCACTTTTTCTATTTTTAAAATTTTTATATCATCATTTAAAATTGAATTTAATTTATATTTTGTTTTTTCAGGATCTATTTTTTCATCAATTTCGATATGCGCTACTTGGTTTTTAGCATGGACACTAGCATCTGTTCTTCCAGAGGCTACAATACTTGCTTTTTTTCTTAAAATCTTAAAAAAGGCATCTTCTATCGATTCTTGAACAGTTATTTTGTTTGGTTGGATCTGCCAACCAAAATAACTGGTTCCGTCATATGATATTGTTAATTTATATTTATTTTTCATTTAGTAAATATTTTGCAAATTTTAAATCTATTGGATGTGTTATTTTAAAATTTTCTTTTTTTCCTTCAATAATTTTTATTTTTGTATTTAAAGATTCAATTATAGATAAATCATCGAATACATTTATTTTATTTTTGTTTATATATTCATATCCTTTTTTTAATAAAGAAGTTTGAATTACTTGAGGAGTTTGTATTTCAAATAAAAAAGATCTATCTAAAGTTTCTTTAACTGTTTTATTTTTATCTAATTTTTTTATTGTATTTGCAGCAAGATGCCCAAGGGCACTTGCATTATATTCTATAGCAGCATCTATAGTTTTTATTATTGATTCCCTGTCAATAAAAGGTCTAGCTGCATCATGAATGCATACATAATCTGAGAGATTATCTATCATTAAAAGGGCATTATATACAGAGTCTTGGCGTCTAGATCCGGGAGATGAAAATTTTAATTTTTTATTAGTTTTAAAAATATTTTTATATTTATCGTTGCATACTACTATTATTTCATCTATTAAATCTATTTTTAAAAAAGTTTCAAAACTATACAAAGCAATCGGTTTACCGTGTATTTTTATATATTGCTTTGGGATTGTAGAGTCTATTCTACTACCAACGCCTCCTGATAAAAAAATTAAAGATATAAATTTTTTTTTCATTTAAAAAATATTTAATTGATTAAAAGAGCATTATTTTATCAGAAAAAAAGAATAACCCAAAGAAAAGTTGTCTCTTTGGGTTAAATTGAAAATTAAAATTTATTTTATATGTTTTGATACAAGTTTTGTCATTTGGAACATATTAATTGATTTTTTAGATCCAAAAACTTTTGCTAAAGCAGCATCAGGATTGATGTTTCTTCTATTTTTAGCATCTTGCAGTTTATGTTTTTTAATATAAAACCAAAGTTTTTTTGTAACTTCTGTTCTTGGCATTGGTCCTTTTCCAGTAACAGCAGCTAGTGTTTCTGTAATTTCTTTAGGCTCCATGAATTTTTTTGGGCTTTTTCTTTTTGTTTTTGTTTTTGTTTTTGAAGCAGCTTTTTTTGGTGCAGCTTTTTTTACTGTTCTTTTTTTTGGTGCAGCTTTTTTCTTAGCTACTTTTTTTACTTTTTTCTTAGCCATTTTATTTTCTCCTTAAGAATTGTTAAAAAAATAAATATATGTTCTTATAAAAATTTTTATCTCTATAGGTATTTTATAGTCAAAACAATTCTTCAAAAAAATGAATATTTTTTTTAAAAGATTATTTATAAAAAAGCAAGAAATGCCTTCACAGTGCATTGAGGAATTGATTTTGCATAAAAAACAGGTGACTAAAAAAAGTTACCTGTTTTTATGTTTTTTTAAATTTTAAGCAGGATCCTCTGCAACATTACCTGAAAACATTTTAATTGCTAAAACAGTTAATGCCGATCCAATTGCTAATCCAAGAGCTGCTTCTTTATGAAGAATTAAAAATTCTTTAGATTTATTAAAAGCAACTGGGATATTTGATTGCAATTGTTTAGCAAAAGAAATTATATGATTTTTAAGAGTTGTTAACCATGATAAAACAGTTTTTCCTGCAGTAGAAACTGTATCTATTGCTTTACCACCATAATAAGCAACATTTCTTCCTAACCAGTTAATGGTTTGAATAGAATAATGTTGTGTAGTTTTTACAGTATTTAAACCTGCATTTTTTATTGATTCAAGGTTCATTTTAAGTAGCCTCCCAACTTAAGTTTTTATTTAATTCAAAAACAATTAGCTAGGAATTATATCCAAGTTTTAATTTATGTAAAGATTTCTTGAGTATTTATTTTTTTTTACAAAAAATTCAGATATATTTTTTATTTTTTGTTTATTATAATGATACGAAAAGCAAATAAATTAAGGGAACTTGATGAAAGAAGAACTGCAAATTAAATTGAGTGATATAGATAATAGACTTAAACATATGTGGAGGTATCTTTGAAGTAGAAAAAAAACAAAAAGAAATTGATACCTTTACAAAAGAAATGGAAGAAACTAATTTTTGGGATGATCCAAATCATGCTCAAAAAATAGTTAAACAATCAAATGTCTTAAAAGCTTGGACTGTTCCTTACTTTGATTTAAAAAAAAGATATTCGTATTTAAGTGAATTTTTTATAGAAGCTGACAAAGAAAAAGATGATTCACTTAAACAAGATTTATATAAAGAATTAGATTTACTAGAAAAAGATTTAGAAGATCTTGAAGTAAAAAAAATGCTTGCTCATGAACTAGATTCTAAAAGTTGTTATTTAAGTATAAATGCTGGGGCTGGCGGAACAGAGTCTTGTGATTGGGTTTTAATTTTATCTAGAATGTATGAAAGATATGCTACAAAAAAGAAATGGAAAGTTTCTGTTATTGATAAAGTAGATGGAGATGTTGCAGGAATTAAAAGTATTACATATCAGTTTGAAGGTGATTTTGCATATGGTTATACAAAATCAGAAAAAGGAGTTCATAGATTAGTTAGAATATCTCCTTTTGATGCAAATAAAAAAAGACATACTTCTTTTGCATCAGTAGATGTTTCTCCTATTATTGATGATAATATTGAAATTGAAGTTGGACCTGATGATATTAGAGTTGACACATTTAGAGCATCTGGAGCTGGAGGGCAACATATTAATACTACAGACTCTGCTGTTAGAATGGTGCATATCCCAACAAATATAATAGTCTCTTGTCAAAGTGAGAGAAGTCAAATTCAAAATAGACTTACCTGCATGAAAATGTTAAAATCAAAACTCTATGAACAAAAAGTTTTAGAAAGAGAAGCTAAGCTAAAAGAAATATCAGGTGGTAAAAAAGAAATAGCCTGGGGATCTCAAATTAGAAGTTATGTTTTTCAACCATATAAATTGGTAAAAGATACTAGAACAAAATATGAAACTTCTAATGTTGATAGTGTTTTAAATGGAGAATTAGATGAATTTGTAAAAGCTTATTTGAAGGATTTTGGATGAGAGAATTAGATGTTAGATATACTTCAACTTTAGACTACAATGCTTTAGTTGATATTTTAAAAGATGATGAAACAATTTCTAACTTTCCATTTTCAAAGGAAAATGAAATGCCAGCAGCTGCTAGAAACTGGGTAGGGTTTTCAAAATTAAAAGCATCTCTTACAGGAGTTGTTGATGGAGAGATTGTATCTTTTGCAACTCTTTTTTTAATGCCTTATAAAAAACTGGATCACCATGCAATGTTTTACATCGTTGTAAAAAAGGAATTTAGAAGAAAAGGGATTGGCTCTTCAATGCTTAAAAATTTACTTAATTTAGCTAAGAGTTATTTCAAGTTAGAAGGTGTGTATATTGAAGTTTTTGAAGGTAGTAAAATAGTGCCTCTTTTAAAAAAATTTGGTTTTAATCAATTTGCAAATCAACAAATGTATGTAAAAGAAAAAAAGATCTATAAAAATAGAATATTGTTTGATAAATGGTTTTAATATGGAAAATATAAAAATTAGATTTGCTAAAGAAAGCGATAAAAAATATTTAGAGAAATGGCTAGATAATAAAGATATTTTAAAATGGTTTCCAATGTGCAATGAAATGGAGATCAAAGATTCTGTTAATATCTGGATGAGCTATATAAAATATGATGCAGTACTTGTAGCTGAAATAGATGGTGTTGTTTGTGCTAATGCACTTCTTTACATTCAGTTTTATAAAAAGCTTTCTCACCAAGCTCTTTTTGCAATTATTGTAGATGAAAATTATAGAGGAAAAAAAATTGGCACTAAACTATTAGACAAACTTTTTAAACTTGCAAAAGAGAAATTTAAATTAGAAATCATCCATTTGGAAGTTTATAAGACTAATCCAGCAATTAATTTATATAAAAGATTAGGATTCAAACAATACGGTGTTCATAAAAAGTTTTTAAAAGATTTAGATGGCACTTATTATGATAAAATCATGATGCAAAAAAATCTATGACGTTGCAAGTAATCACAGATAAAATAAAAAAAAGAACTAAAAAAGAATTTTATATAAGAGCCAAAGAGTATAAATCTACATATATAAGCGTAATAAGAAATCAAAAATTAATAAAACTGTCTTTGCATAAACTTTTTTTAAATGCACCTGAAAATATAATTGAAAATATTGTAAATTTCACTTTAAAAAAGGAAAAAGAAGACTATATTGAAATAAAAAAATATGCACATGAATACTTTTCAAAAATAGATTATTCAAAACGAATTGATGATACAAAACTATCATTTATTGGAAAAACATATAACTTAAAACAAATATTAGAAAATTTAAATGAAAAGTATTTTAATAACTTACTTGATTTAAAAATTACATATTTTAGTGCTAAATACAGAAAATTTTCTTATTTTACTTTTGGTAGTTATGATAATACATTGAAACTTATTAAAATTAATAAAATTTTAGATAATATAAATGTACCGTTTTATTTTATATATTATGTTGTATATCACGAAATGCTTCATCATATAGTAAAAGTAAAAATAAATAAAAATTCTTCTAGAGATGTACATTCTAAAGAATTTAAAAAATTGGAAAAACAATTTCCTTATTATAAAGAGGCTATAAACTGGGAAAAAAATATTTTTAACAAAAGGCGAAAAAATGGCTGGTCATTCTAAGTGGGCTAATATTAAACATAGAAAAGAAAGAGCCGATAAGAAAAAAGGTAAACTTTTTTCAAGGCTTGCAAAAGAGATAATTTCTGCTGTAAAACAAAGCGGTAAGGATCCAAATGCAAATCCAAAACTTAAACTAATAATCCAAAAAGCAAAAGCTGCTAACTTACCAAACGATGTAATAGATAGAAATATTAAAAAAGCTTCTTCAAAAGATCAAAGTGATTATATGGAAATGACATATGAGCTTTATGGTTATGGTGGTGTTGGAATTATTGTAGATATTATGAGCGATAATAAAAATAGAGTAGCATCTGATATTAGAATTGCTACAAATAAATGTGGGGGAACTATTGCAACCCCAAATTCAGTTGCATTTAATTTTGATAAAAAAGGTGTTATTAAAATTGATAAAAAATTAATGGAAGAGGATACCCTTTTTCTTCAAGCTACGGAACTGGGAGCTGAAGATTTTAATATAGAAGATGATCAATATATAATAATAACAGATTCAATGAATTTGCATGAAATAAGTGACAAACTAAACCTTTCTTCTCAAACATCTTTAGAGATGATTCCAAAAACTTTAATAACTTGCTCTGATGAAGATATTGACTCAAATATTAAATTAATAGAATATTTAGAAGCGTTAGATGATGTAGATGTTGTATATCATAACATGCAAATATAGAAGGTTTTTAATGAAAAGATTTTTTTTATTTTTTTTATTTTTAATAAATAGTTATTTATTTTCAGATCCTATTGAACTTGGAGTTGATGTTTTTTTCAAAGAACATTTAGATCTTATAAAAAATAAAAAAGTAGCTCTTATTATAAATCATACTAGTGTAAATAGTAGTTTAAAACCGACTTTAGATCTTTTTATAGAGCATTCCAAAGATTATAAAATAGTTGCTGTATTTTCCCCAGAACATGGAATAAATGGATCAAATCATGCAGGAGAAAAAGTAGAAGATTCTATTAAAGATCAAATAAAAAATTATTCTTTGCATGGTAAAACTAAAAGACCAAATGCAGAGATGCTCAAAGGTATAGATACGATAATTTTTGATATACAAGAAATTGGATCTAGATCTTATACATATGCAACTACTATGTTTTATGTAATGGAAGAAATTGCAAAAACAAATATCAATTTCATAGTTTTGGATAGACCGAATCCAATGAATGGAATTATTGTAGATGGACCTATGTTAGATGAGAAATATAGATCTTTTGTGGGGTACATAAATATTCCATATTGCCATGGCCTTACAATTGCAGAACTTGCTAACTTCTTTAATCAAGAGTACAAGGTTGGATGTAAATTAAAAGTAATTCCAATGAAAAACTGGAAAAGGGAGATGTCTTATAAAGACACAAATTTACATTGGATCCCCACTTCTCCTCATATCCCAGAGCCTGACACTCCTCTTTTCTATCCTTCTACTGGAATTTTAGGGGAATTGGAGATAGTAAACATAGGTGTTGGGTATACTCTTCCTTTTAAAATAATAGGAGCTCCTTGGATTGATGCTAATAAATTTGCAAATCAACTAAATAAACAAAATCTATATGGAGTAAAATTTTTACCTTTTTATTTCAAACCTTTTTATGGACCATTTAAAGGAAAAAATTGCCAGGGTATTAAAATAATGATAACTGATTCAAAAAAATATAGACCTCTTGCAGTACAATATTTATTAATCGGTATTTTAAAATCCCTATATCCAGAAAAAGTAAAAGCTAAAATAGATAGCTTATCAGATGCTAAAATAGAAATGTTTTGTAAGGTAAATGGAAATAAAGAAATTTTTAATTTTATAAAAAATGAAAAATACGCTGCCTGGAAAATGATACAATTTGATGAAGAAAAGGTAAAAGCATTTAAAGAAAAGAAAAAAAAGTATCACTTATATTAAGCAGGTTTAATAGGTAGAAATTTAAAATCTTTTATTTTTTGTATAATTACCTGAATGTTTTTTAAAGATTCTCTTACTTTTTGCATATTTGCGTCATTTAATTTAAGAGTAACTTCTAGGTGAGAAGCTTCATATAAATTTTGCATGAAATGAAAGTATATTAAGCATAAATCATAAGATTTTTGCAAAGTCTTTACTTCTTCATAAGTTAATCCTTGAAGAACTTGTCTTTTATATAAAAATTCTATTAATTCATGTGTTGTTCTCGGCATTGCTTTTAAAAATGCAATAGCTTCTTCTTCTGGAATTTCTTTTAAGTAATTACAAATAATCAAATCTAAATTGTATTGAACTACCCTTAGAGCTACATATTTTGTTGATCTTTTTTTAAAATTTTTACCATCATATGAAATAGTATTGTTTTTGAAACTAATAGATTGATCTTCTGTCCCTTCTAAACACTTTTTTAATTGAGCTAAATGAGAATTGCAAAAATCTACTCTAAATTTTTTCAAATCTTTAGGGGAAATGCTTCTAATTTCTCTTACAGTTTGAATAGTATATTTTTCTAGATTTTCTTTTGTACCTAATAAAAATTTAGCATGCAAGGGACGTGCAGGCATGACTTTTTCAAGCATTTTGTAAAGAGAAGATTCTTCAGATTTAATATCTAGTATTTGGAAAAAATGGGGTTTTTTTGCGATATATGCTTCAATTTTAGCGGATATTATTTTTACTTGTTCTTTGTCTTTTACGTTAATATATAATATCAATTCAATAGGAGATTCATTTCTACTAGCTTTTTCTTCCCTTCCATCACTGCCAGTTGTTAAAATACAAACTTTATCAGGATCAAAAAGGCTAGACAATTCGGAACAATCAAAATATAAGCAGCGTTCACTAAAAGAAGCGCAAAGAGCAGAATATCTTTTTAAATTATCCTGGATAAAACATGAAAGACTTGTATCTGGATCTCTCATACATGTTTTATAGCTTAATTCTTTTAAAGAAGGAAATGATGTGCTTGCAGCTGCCATAATTAGAACAATTGTTATAAATTTATAATTAATAAATTAAATTATATCATTTTTTAATTAAAAAATCAATTGTAATAATTGTTTTAATAATTAATTTAATTTTTTTATTTTAGCTTTGTAAAGATCTGGTTATCAAGGGGTAATCTATAATTGATGGGATTTAAAGTTATTTAAGGACTTATTTAAATAGTTTTTATAAAAGCTGATATATTTGATTGTTACATTTTTTTTTACACTTTTGTATACTCAAATAAAAAATGGAGAGAAAAATGAAAATTGGCTTTATTGGTCTTGGAAAAATGGGATTTAATATGACGAAAAGACTTCTTCATTCACATGAAGTAGTAGTCTATGATGTTAATGATAAATTAGTAAGTGATGCAAAAGCAACTGGTGCTATAGAAGCGAGTTCCATAGAAGATTTGATATCAAAATTAGATTCTGATCCGATAGTTTGGATGATGGTTCCATCAGGTGAAATTACAAATAAAACGATTAGTGAATGTATAAAACATTTAAAGAAAAATAGTATTTTAATAGATGGTGGAAATTCTTTTTACAAAGACTCTCTAAAAAGATCAAAAGATCTGAGGGAAAAAGGAATTGATTTTTTAGATATTGGAACCTCAGGTGGTGTGTGGGGACTTAAAGAAGGGTATTGTCTTATGGTAGGAGGAGAAAAAAAAGCTTTTGATAAAATAGAGCCTATTTTAAAAACACTTACCTCTAATGATGGATATGAGTATATGGGAAAATCAGGATCAGGACACTATGTTAAAATGATTCATAACGCAATAGAATATGGAATGATGCAAGCATATGCTGAAGGATTTGATTTATTAAAATCTAAAAAAGAATTTGATTTGGATCTTTATAAAATAACAAACGTTTGGAAAAAGGGATCAGTTGTTAGATCTTGGCTACTTGATTTAATTTCAAATGTTTTCAAAGAAGATCAATCATTAGATAATATTAAGGCTTACGTTGAAGATTCTGGAGAGGGGAGATGGAGTATAAATGAGGCTATAGAACAAAATGTTTCTATTCCTGCAATTACTATCTCACTTTTTGAAAGATTTTCATCTAGAGATGAGGATAATTTTAAAGCAAAATTACTCTCTTCAATGAGAAATCAATTTGGTGGTCATCAAATGAAAAAAAAAGGTGAATAGTGGATACAAAAGAAGAGTCCTTTGAATCATGCATGAGAGCTATAGATACTTTTAAATCATCAGATTTTATTATGGTGATTTTTGGAGGATCTGGAGATTTGTCTCAAAAAAAATTAATTCCAACTTTATATCTTCTTTTTAAAAAAAAATTAATTTCTGATTTTTCTATATTAGGATTTGGTCTTCCAGAAATGGATGATAGAGAATATAGAGAAAATATAAAAAAATGGATAATATCTTTTAAAAAAGAGGCTTTTGATGAAAAAGTTTTCGAAAAGTTTGTTAAAAATTTTTATTATCAAGGAGCTGATGCTAAAGATGAGAGTTCTTATAAAAAACTTTGCCAAAACATATCCAAATTATCAAAAAATAAGGATGATTGTAATTTAATATATTATCTAGCTGTGCCTCCTATTTTTTTTCCAGTTATTGTAGATAACCTATCTAATAAAAATCTTTGTAGAGATAGAAAAAATGCTAAAATAATCGTTGAAAAACCATTTGGTCATGATGTTAAAACAGCGCATACTTTAAATAAAAAACTATTAAAAGCATTTAATGAAAATCAAATTTATAGAATAGATCACTATCTTGGAAAAGAAACTGTTCAAAATGTTTTTTTCTTTAGATTTGGAAATGCTTTATTTGAACCTCTATGGAACAGAAATTTTATAGACCATGTACAGATTACAGTAGCTGAAGATATTGGTATTGAAAATAGAGCCGCTTTTTATGAGGAAGCGAGTGTTATTGGAGATATAGTACAAAATCATATAATGCAATTAATAGCGCTTGTTGCAATGGAGCCTCCAGCGAACTTTGAAGCTGAATCTATTAGATCAGAGAGAATTAAAGTTTTAAAATCTATCAAACCTTTAAAAACGGAAAATATCTATGACAATATAGTTTTAGGGCAATACGATAAAGGAATGATAGATGGAGAAGAAGTAAATGCATATACAGATGAAAAAAATGTAAAAAAGGATTCTAAAACTCCAACTTTTTTTGCAGGTAAATTTTTTGTGGATAATTGGAGATGGGCAAACGTACCATTTTATGTAAGAGCTGGCAAAAGGCTTAAAAAAAGAATTACAGAAATATGCATAAATTTTAAATACCCACCACTTAGATTACTCGGTCATAAGTGTAGAGATATTGAGTCTAATTCAATTATGTTTTCTATTTTTCCAAAACAAAAAATTGAGCTTAGATTTAATGTGAAATTTCCTGGTATGGAAAATGTGCCGTATCCTGTTGATATGATGTTCGATTATAAAGATGTTTTTAAAGTTGATTATCCACTAGCTTATGAAAGAATACTAATAGATGCTATGAAATCAGATATTACACTGTTTGCAAGAGAAGATGGAATAGAAGCCATGTGGAATATCGTAGATCCAATTAAAAAAGCTTTTGAAAAAGATAAAAAAATATTTAAGTATAAAGCAGGGTCAACTGGACCTAAAGAAGCAAAAGATCTTATTGAAAAAGATAAAAGAAATTGGATGGGTTTTTAATGATAAAAACATTTGATACAAAAAATGAAATAGATAATTTTTTAATAAATTATTTTAAGGAACTATCGAATAAAGAAATCGAAAAAAAAGGTTCATTTAATATAGCTCTATCAGGTGGATCTACACCTCTTAGTTTTTATGAAAAGTTAGCTTTAGAAAAAGATATATCATGGGATAATATATATATATTTTTTGTAGATGAGAGAATGGTGTCAAATCAAAATATAAAAAGTAATATCTACCAAATTAAAAAAGCATTAATTGATCCTTTGAAATTAGAAAATGTATTTTATATAAATAAAGAAATTGATTTAGAAGATTCTAAATTAGAATATGAGCTTTTAATAAAAGCGCATTTTAAAGAAGAAGTTCCTTCGTTTGATTTTGTGTTACTGGGTATTGGAGATGATGGGCATACAGCATCTATTTTTCCAAATTCCAAACTAATAGAAGAAAAAAAAGATTTAATTGGAATAGATCAAAAAATAGGAGATAATTTTTTTAGAATGTCATTTACTTTTCCTTTAATTAATAATTCTAAAAATATAGTTTTTTTAGCTATTGGAGAAAATAAGAAATTTATGATAAAAAAAATATTAATTGATAAAGATAAAAGTATTGTCGCAACAAGAGTTAGAGCAAAAGAAAATTTGATGTATCTTTTAAATAAAAAGTCATCTAGTTTAATTAATTTTTAATCCTTTCCATTGATATATCCACTTGCTATATTATATAAATTTACTAGTATTGCTGTAGCAATTGCTGTAATAACAAAAAAATGAAGAAATGAAAACTCATGTTTTTTTTCTTCTTTTGTTTCACTTTCTGCTTCTAATGCAAATCCTCTTTCTTTGACAATTTCACGTACTCTTTGATTGAGGGCTTCCTCAGCTCCATCTACTCCTTCTTCATGCATTCTAATTGCTTCATTTAATCTTTCATCTCCTACGACTGTAAAACTTACTCTATTTGCCATAATATTACCTCTTGTAAAAACTGCAAGCATCCTAGGGTTTTTTCATTAAGAAGTCACTGTTTTTTATAAAATAATATTTTATGAGATTAAAAAAATATCAAAATTTAAAAGGCCTAAGATATACAAAAAACATTCCGTTTAAAAATCCCAACCGTCTATAGCAGATGATTGATTATAAGATGTAACTGTAGCTTCAAAGAAATTAGCCTTAACATCTCCTTTGCCTTCAGTATCAGCAATCTTTTCTAAGTGTTGATATGGATTGTTAACAAAGCCTGGATATAGATGTTTTAAATGAATTTTTTCAAGAAGGGAATTTGCTAAATATTTAGTATATTTTTCTGTTGCATCTTTAGAAATCCCAAGGATGTTGTTTCCAATTATATGATTGGTCCAGGTAATTTCTTGGTTTACTGCTGTATGGAACATCTCATGTATCCAAGAAATATCATTAGCTTCAATTACCTCAGGAATTATTTTTTTGAATATCACAACATGTAGCAATTCATCTCTATTTATGTATTTAATAATATCAGATGTTCCGTGCATCTTATGTCTAGAGGCTAAATTATAAAAAAAGTTAAAGCCATTATAAAAATAAAGACCTTCTAATAGGTAATTTGCAATAAGTGCTTTTTTAAAATTGTCTTTTGAAGGAGAGTCTAAAAACTTTTGAAAAACAGATGCTATATATTTATTCCTTTCGAATAAAACTTTATCATCTCTCCAGTAATCATATATGTAATTTCTAGTCTCTTTAGGTAAAATACTTTCAATTATGTATTGATATGATTGAGAGTGTATCGCTTCCTGATATGTTTGAATTGCAAGTATTAAATTAATCTCTGGAGAAGTAATATAATCAGAGATGTGAGGTATATTATTTGTTTGTAAACTATCTAAAAAAATTAAAAAGGATAGTATTCCATCAAAAGCTCTTTTTTCATCATCTGTTAGATTTTTATAATCATTCATATCGGAGGATAAATCAACTTTTTCAGGAATCCAAAAATTTTCCATCATGATTCTATATAGCTTATTAGCCCATGGATATTTTACATTATTTAAATTGAAAATATTTGTGGTATTTCCATTTATTATTTGTCTTTCTTGAATAGAATCATTTCCACTTGGATTAAATAATTTTTTAGCTTCCATAATTTTTACCTTAGTTTGCACATGAGATGCATTCTTGTTTTTCTAAAGAAGATCCATCTTTTTGTATTGTTCTAATATAATATATTGTTTTTATTCTTTTTTCCCAAATATCAATCATTACATCATAGATATATTTTGCATTTATGTTTGGCATATTTAAATTAAAAATAAGCTCATAGGATATTCCTGTGTCTACCCATTTTTGTATTTCTGCAATTACGGTATTTACAGCTTTTAAATCCATATGTTTATATTCCTTATAATACCAAAATTTATCTTTGATAAATATTGGACAGATTGGAACTACTCCTTTTGCATTTTTATCATAGTAGAACTTTGAAAAAATAGGTAAAACTGATGGAGTGCATCCTTGTACTAATGCAGAAGATGCATTTGGAGCGATTGCAAGTATTTGTGAGTTTCTAATACCATATTTTTTTAAATCTTTTTTTACACCCAGCCAAATCTCTTTATTATATGAGTTAGACATATATTTTTTTATTCTATCTTGATTGTCCCACATAGAGCCAATATAGGTTTTATATGCTCCTCTTTCTTTTGCTAGAGTAATGGAAGCTTTAACGCAGTAAAGAGCTATTTTTTCAAATAAATAACCAACTACAGAAGAAGATCCTTCATAAGGAGTTTCTTTATTCGCTAAATAATCAGCTAGACCCATAGCTCCAATTCCAATTGTTCTATATTTATCATTATGAAAGGAACTTTGATCATCTGGCGTTTGTGTTAAGTCTATTGTGTTATCTAATATTCTAACAGAGTTGGTACACACCATTTCAAGTTCATCATCTTTTATGTTTGCTAAATTTAAAGAAACTAAATTACAAGTATGTATCTCTTTATTAGCAGATACATTGCTAAACGATTCCATACAAAGATTACCAGCTGGTATATATCCCTCATGATTATTTGGATTGTCTAAATTTGCGCTATCTTTAAAAAAGATATATGGCATTCCAGTTTCTAATTGTGTTTTCATTATCTGTTTAAATAGATCTTTTGTATTTATTGTTTTTACTAGTTTTAACTGCTTGTTTTCATAAGCTAAGATGCATTTTAAATATGCTTTTTCAAAGTTTTTTCCAAATAAAGAGGGGAGATCTATTTTTAAAGTTTGTTTTACCTCATATGGATCAAATAAATGCCATGGTTTGTTTTCTTTTAGATAAGTCATAAATAGATCGTAGATTATAACTTGTGGGAAAATATCGTATGCTTTTCTTCTTTGATCTCCATTTTCTGTTTGAAGCTCTAAAAAATCTTCTATATCTAAATGCCAAATATCTAGTGATGTTGTAACAGCTCCTGATCTTTTTCCCATTTGATTTACCGCAACTGCTGTATCATTTAATATTTTTATCCAAGGAACAACTCCACCTGATGCATTTTTATGTTTCGCTACCCAAGATCCTTTAGCTCTGATTTTTGATAGATTAATACCTACTCCGCCACCGTTTTTAGATATTCTTGCAACTTTGGTTATAGTATCAAAAATAGAGTCAATATCATCATCCATAGTTATTATAAAACAAGATGATAAATTGCCTTTTACTCTTCTTAAATTTAAAAGGATTGGAGTAGCTAAAGATAATTTTCTTTTAGATAAAATATCATAAAATATTTTAGCTTGAGATATTCTTTTTTCTTTTTTTTCAATAGAGGCTAACAGAAGTGAAATTATAAGATATGCTTCTTGTGGAAGTTCATCATCTATTAAATATCTGTTAGTTAATAATACTGTAGCTGCATAATCGTATTCTAAATCTCTTGATTGCTCCATCCATTGGCTTGCTTCATTAATTTCTTTTTCTGAATATAATTTTAAGATTTTCTCATCATATCTATTTAAAGATATCATTGTTTTTATATGTTTTAATAAGTTTCCATACTTATAACCCCTAGATCTTTGCGTATCTTTCCATCTGTTCATCATAAGTAATCTGCCTGCTACTATTCGCCAATCGGGCTCTTTAATGCTGGTTAAGGATAAACAATGATAAATTAAATTTTCTTGAATGAGGGTTGTTTTAATTTTATCTGTGAAAATTACATCAATTGAAGATTCTAATTTTAATGGATTGATATCAAGGCCTTCTGTCGCCCAAGATATTACTTTTTTTACTTTTTCTACATCAAACTTTGCTATTCTTCCATCTCTTTTAATAGCTGTTTTAACATTTTTTAATTTTGGATCTTGTAAATCTTGAGTTATCATAATTGACCTTCCTTATCTATTTTGGTCTAACCTTACAAGTATATTTATATAAGAATATTTGAATACTTATTTTATGAAAATTTTTATGTACCTTACTTTAAATGGAAAGATTAAAAATTAAAAAAAATCGTAAATTTTAACATTGGATGTTAAAATTTACGAAAATGTTTTTTTTAAATTGTTATAGTTTAGATATATACTAATTTATTAATTTTTAAAAAATGCTTTTGGAGTGATAAGTGCAGTTTTTTAAAAAATTATCAAAAGTAATTGGCTTATAGCGAAAATTATTATCATCTAACATTTTTCCTTCAAATAATATAGCTACTCTTTTTTTATTTTGTTTAGATAAGCTATCTTTTGATGTTTTAATAAATTCTTCATAAGAAATATTTTTTAATCCTTCAATTCTTTTTTTATACCATGAAAAATCTGATCCATAGTCAAATGCTAAAGTATATAGTTTGCTACTTTGTTCATTTAAATTTTTAGGAGGCATTTCAAGTTCAGTAATTAAAGTATTTTTTAAATATTCAAATCTTGTTTTATCAATGTTTTTTGTTAAATCTTGCAGATAATCATCAATAAAAATCTCAAATCTAGAAAGTAGATCATTTACATCATGAGTATTTGATTGAACTGCGAAATATTGAAAAAGAGTTCCTTCAATTTCAAAGTCTTTTGAATGAGCTATATATGCCGTTTTTTGTTTGGATCTAAGTTCTGTGAAAAAAGCTTCTTTTAAAGCTTGTGATAAAATAGTTTGTGAAGCTCTATTTTTAAAAGTAAGTGGGTTTTGTTCGATTAATAAAACTGTAGAATTACCCATAGCCTTTGTATGATTATGAATAGAATAAGGACCGTTTTTTTCTAAATTTAAAACCTTTTTTTTGTAATGATCTTTTTTATGAAAGGGTTTTATTGCCAGAGTATCTTTAATATCTAACCAAATGCTCTCAGCATCTTTTACTGTTAAATTACCGCTGATAAAACCTTTGATATAGGATTTTTTAAAAATATTTTTTTTAAAATCTATAAAATCTTGATATGTAATAGATTTTATTTTTGATAGTTTTTGTGATGATGAAACATTAGATTTTATTAAAATAGAATTTAAATAATCATTTGCTTGATAAAAAGGCATCATTCTTTGAAATGAGATCAAATCATTTAAATATGAATCATAATAAAGATTAAATTTCTCTTTAGAAACTTTTAAGTTTTTTATGTTCTTTAAAATATCTTCTAATAAAACTTCTGCTTTTTCACTATAACCACTAATAGAAATATTAATAGCAAAATTATCACTATAAATAACAGGGTATAATCCAGCATCTTTTGCAGCATAAAAAGTAGAGTCTAAAACATCAGTTAACGCTTTGATGTAAAGTTCTTTTAGTATAATTGATTTTGTGTCTGAAGTGAATATTGGATCTAAAATAGAAAATTTAAAAGAAATCTCTGGAACTTTAAATGTATTATCTTTTTCAAAATAAATACTTGCAAATTTACTATCTACTATTTTTTTTATAGAATTAGAATCTTCGTTTCTATCTTCTAATATTTTTAAATTATTTGGGATAAATGGATTTGGATTTGGGAATAAAATTTTTGAGTTCGTTGGGTTTTTAGCTAACTTTTTTTTCAAAGAATTTGAAATATCTAAAACGCTATATTCAGCTCCTGTCCATTTTTCAGTATTTGTTAATGTGATATTTGTCTTTTTAGGATCAGCAATAATATATATGATACTATTATCAATAGTTAATTTATCAAGAGCATTGTTATATACATTAATATCAAAATTAGATGCTAAATAAGTGCTTTCTGGATAGGTTGTGATATCATCATCCATAAGTTTCATTGTCTCATCTACAACAAATGAAAAAGGATCCTTTCTAGATTGGTATTCATAGTTTAATTTAGAAATGTTATTCATCTCATAAAAAAGATAGGTAGGAATAGATTTTTTCTTTAAATTATTTATAGTCTCAAAACATCTTTGGATTACTAAATCTTTTTTTGTAACACCTAAATCTGTAAGTTTTGCATCAATTGAAAAAAAAGCGTAATTTTGTCCTAACTTATCAAAGCTTGCAGAAATATCTTCTATTAAATTATCTTTTTTTAAATTTTCTAAAAGGGAGTTTTTTTGACCTCTATTTATTACATATTCTATTAATTCATAAGATTTTGTTTTATCTTTCGTAAAGGATTTATCTAGTTCAAATTCTATAGTTAAACGTTGAAGCTTTGTAATCGGTTTTATATAAACTTCTTTATTAAGAGCTTCTTTAGTAAATATTGGCTCTTCAATATGTAAAGGATCTTTTGCGGTATTTATTATTTTTGAAAATTTATCATTTACAATTTCTGTAAGTTCATTAACAGATTTATTAGAATAAACAACTAGCGTCATTAGATTTGCACTATAGTTTTTTTTAAACCAATTTTTTAACTCGCTTGGAGGTATTTTTCCTAAAGTTTGAGCGTTTCCTGTCGCAAATTTTCTGTTTGGATGTTTTGGGTTTGTAAGTTCTTTAGCTACCATATATGCACGTCTTGGATCACTTTCAATGTTTTTTGCATGCTCTTGATCTACTGCATGCAATTCTCTTGAAATATGTGATTGATCAAATAGGGGATCTATAAAAAAATGAGATAGTCTATCTAGTCCCTCTGTAAATGCATCGTTGTTTGTAGAAAACATATAAACTGTTCTATCTGGCATTGTAAATGCATTTGGAGAACCACCATTATCAAAAATAAATTTAAAATATTCTGATTCATCAGGATATTTTTTAGATCCTTTAAATAACATATGTTCTAAAAAATGCGCTGTTCCAGGATATTCTTCAGGATCATCCCAAGATCCGGCCATAACACCTATGGCACAAGCAGATTGTGTAGCTAATTTATCTGAAATTATATAGACCTGCATTCCATTAGAAAGGCGAAGCTTTTGTGTTTTTTGAATTTGCATAGAAGGAGATTTTAAATGCAGTTTAGATTTATCTTCTAAGATTTGAAAAGTATCAGTATTTGAGATGTTTATGGATGAAAATAAACTAAATGCAAAAAAAATTAAATTAGCTATCATTGTTTCCTCTAATTATTTTGTTAAATTCTTCTGTTACCATTTTATAAATAGAATCACTTCTTTTTTTTCTTCTTTGTTTTTTATCTAGTTCCATTGATCCCTTTATCTTTTCCATATCGATTTCTTTTGAAAAGCTCAATATTGCATTTTTTCTATTTACTACTCTTTCTTCTCCCATTTCAGTTTGAGTTTTTTTAGGGGGAGGCATTAGATCATATGTATAAAGTGTTAATGCAAAAAAATGAGTTGGCGTTTTAGCTTTTTTAGCCATGAAATAAAACATCTCTATACTATTTGGATCAAATGGCGCTATTTCGATATTGTCATTATCATCTTTTCTGTCTCTTCCACCACTCGGCGCTACGTATATTATTTTAGATCCTTTAGATAAAAGGTTTTTCATAACGTTCATAGTTTTTCTATTATAGATCTGTTTTTGATGTTGTGAATTTGGATCTTGATCAATATATTTTTTTGAAAAAATACAAAGTAAATTACACCCCATACTAAAGGGAATAGCTACAGGATCAGTAACTACTCTATTTCCAGCTACAAAAATTATATCCTTTGCAATTTTGGGATATTTGTCTTCTAATAAAATATCAATTACCTGGGGGTCTACTTCTGTTTGGTGATTTGATAATAATATCACATTTTCATTGTTTTTTAAATATTTAGAAATTAATTCTAAGTTTTCTTCTCCGAAAATTTTAGAGTTTTCTTTATCTAATAAAAAAGAAACAATTTTTTTACCATATTCATAGTAATTAAAAGGGGAGAAGATTTTTTTATGATAATTTTCAAATTTATAAGGAGATATAAATTGTGATAATATTAAATCAATTAATATATCAAAAGATTGATTATAGGCTTCTTTTTTTATGGAGCTATTTTGCAATGCTTTTTCAAAAGAAAAATAAAAATTTTTTAATATCTTATAATATTTATCATTTATTTTTTTTTCTTTATAATATGTATTTAATTTATCTAAAAAATCAGACATCTATTTTACTTCCAGATACGTAAAAATAAAAATCATTTAAATGTAAATTATCATTAGTTTTAAAATTAATTTTAGATTTTTTTTCATCTAGTAATTTTTGGAAATATTTTTTATCTTCTACTTTTATGTATTTATTAATTTCTGGATGAATTTCTAAACTAAATGTGGTCTCTTCAAAGTTATTTAATAATTTTTTAATAGATCTTTCTATTTCGATTATTGTTGTCTCTTCATTTTTAATATATGCATTTCCTGAGCAATATGGGCATGGTTTGAATATTGTTTGTATAAGTGATTCTCTAGCTCTTTGTCTTGTCATTTCAACAAGACCAAAATCACTCATCCCTAAAATTGTGCATTTTGCAAAATCTTCTTTCATGCACTCTCTCAATTTGTCTAATACTCTTCTTTTGTTTTTTCTATATCTCATGTCAATAAAATCACAAATGATAAGTCCACCAGCATTTCTAATTCTAAGTTGTCTTGCTATCTCTTCTGCAGCTTCAATATTAATTTTAATTAAAGTCTCTTCTACATTTTTGACTTGTGCATTTGAGCTTTTTCCAGAGTTTACATCAATTGTAAACATAGCCTCTGTTCTTTCTAAATATAGATATCCACCAGATGGAAGCCATACTTTTCTATTAAGGGCTTTATCTAGCTCTTTATCTACATTATGTGCTTCAAAAAGAGGAGTTTTTGATTTGTAATGGAAAATTTCAATTGGATTTTCTGTTTTAAAATTTTTATAGATATTTCTACATTTTAAAAACATTGGGTAATCGTCAATTGATATTTTGGAGTATTTTTTATCTATGGCTGTAAGTATCGCTTTTTTTAATAAAGAAGATTCTTCAAATAAGCAAAGTGGGTTTTTTGATTTATTGAACTTAATTACTATATCTTCCCATATTCTAAGTAGTTCTGTTGCTTCATTGATTAACATATCGGTAGTAGCGCTGCTAGATGCAGTTCTGCAAATTAATCCCATCTCTTTTGGCATTTCAAAAGCTCTAATTAATTTTTTAAGTCTATCTCTGGATTGTCTATCTTCAATTTTTCTGGAAACTCCTCTATGAGGACTATTAGGAAGTAAAACTAAATATCTTCCTGCAATAGATATATTAGATGTAAGCCTAGCGCCTTTTCTGCCAATTGATTCTTTTACAACTTGAACAAGTACAGGCTGATCTAATTTTAATAATTTTGTGATATCTTGTTTTGTTGAGGGATTTCTATTATCTTTTTTTTGTGAGAATTCAAAATCCATATCAAACATTTCTTCGAATTTCTTTTTGTTTTCGATAATGTCATTAATATGAATAAAGCCGTTTTCTTTCTCTCCAATATCTACAAAAGCAGATTGTATATTATTAAGTATGTTTTTTACTTGGCCTCTATATATATTTCCAGTGATTTGTCTAGAATGCATGCGCTCAATTATTAAATCATGTAATTTATTATGATGCATATATGCATATCTAATTTCTTTTGATGTCGCATTAATTAATATTTCTTTCATTTTGTTTACTCTTTTTTTTAATATTACTAAAAAAAAGTTTTTTTTTTTAGTTTAAAATGTTTTTTTTATTTTAAGTTGGATTTAATAGAGTCTAAAAAATTTTGTTTTACAAAATTTATAGCTCCTTTTATAGCAGATGCAAAAGCAGTAGATGAAGAATATCCATGACATTTTATGACTATTCCATTAACTCCTATTAAAAGAGCTCCTGGATATTGAGCATAATGAAGTCTTTTTTGTAAATCATTGAAAACGTTAGAAATATCTAAAAATTCTTCTTTTGTAAGATTATTGTATATTTTATCTAAAATAAATGAAGCTAGCCCTTCTGCTGTTTTTAAAAAGATATTTCCTGTAAATCCATCTGTTATCAAAATATCTACTTTTCCTAAAAAAACTTCTTTTCCTTCTATATTTCCCATAAATTCAAAAGATGTATCTTCTTTGGATAGTTTTAATAAATCTTGGTATGCTTGTTTATGTTTTGATGTTCCTTTTTTCTCTTCAGTCCCAATATTTAAAATTCCAACTTTTGGTTTTTTATATCCTTTTGTTTTTTTATAAGATATTCCTAATATAGCATGCTCTACTAGTTGATCAGATGTAGCTGAAATATTTGCTCCAACATCTAATATTGCACATGGATTTTTTTTAGTCGGTATAATAGCTAAAAGAGCAGGTCTTGAAATGTTTTTTAAGCAATCTAAATAAATAATGCTAGATGCAGTAATTGCTCCCGTATTTCCGCAAGAGACTAGTGCATCTATTTCTTTGTTTTTTAAAGATCTCATAGCTATGCAAAGAGAAGATTTTTTTTTTCTTCTAACTGCGAGCAGGGGATCTTCATCCATGGTTATTTCATTTTCAGATAAAATAAATTCAAGACTTGCATGGTTATTTATTGAAAAATCAAACTTATTAAATTCTTTTTCTAATTCTTTATTTCCAAATAATTTGAAGTTTATTGAGGTATCTAAAGTTTTACAAAGAACTATTGTAGAACTTAATAAATCAATCGGGTCACTATCACTGCCTAAAAGATCTATACCGATATTTATTTTAGGACTCATCGGATGTTTTTACTTTTATAACTTCTTTTTTTGCATAATATCCACATGCAGTGCACACTCTATGGGGCATTTTTTTAGCACTGCAGTTAGAGCATGTTGATATAGAAATTCTTTTTTTTGCATTATGTGAATTTCTTTTATTTGTTCTTGATGTGGATTGTCTATTTCTTGGTACTGCCATTTGTATTCTCCTTAAATTTCTAAAGATGTAAAGGGATAATGTTTATCACCTTCGTCTTTTCTCAAATATTTATTTAACTCTTCTCTTTTTTTACATTTATCACTACATTCTACAAAAGATGGGATTTCTAATACACAAACATTTCTTATCTCTTTTAAATAATCATAAGCTAAAGAGATGTTTTTCAAGTCTTCTGTTATATAAAAACTTTTAATATTAATAGTTTTATTTGTAAAATTATTACATATAGAACAAGGGATTGACACTGTAAAATTTATATCGAAATTCATTATTAAAGATTCCTGGGTAAGATAAACTTTACCTGTAATCTTAAAGGGCTTTTCGAAGACAAGCTCTTTTTCATTACTTAAATTAAGTAAGTTAGGATCTATTAATGAATCTATCTTTTCTGTTTGGTTATTTTTTAATCCAGCAAGATATATTTTGAAATTATTCATAAGTATAAAAATGTAAATTTAAGTATATAAGTTATTATAAATCAGTATAAATATCCAGTAAAAGTATAGACTGTGAAAAAATATAATTTTAATTTAATTTAATTTAATAAAATTATTATAAAAAGCGATTTAATTATTTTAATAAAAAAATAAAATAGCACATAATTATATATGTAAAAATATTAATAGTGCTTAATTTAAATTAAAGGTGAAAAATGGCAGTTGTTCCAAGTTTATACAATTTGACATGCGCTTCAATAATAAAACATGATAAAGTTATTATTTCACTTTCTTATCACGGTGTTAGCGAGGTTTGCTCTAAAGTTTTAGAGGATCTATTAATCATAACTTCCTTTCTTCTTGAAAGAACAGCTAATGATCTTAAAGTTACTTGTGAATATGATTCAAAATCAAAGAGCCTGCTTTTTGCATAGGATCATTTGATTTTAAAAGTTCATTTATCTCGTTTAATGATTTTTTTTGTAATTCTCTATAAGAAGAATCAAAGATAAGTTTTTCACAAGAATTAATTAAAGAATTTTTTGTGAGATTTGGTCCATATAATTCTTTATATATTTCTTTGTTTGCTAAAATATTCACTATGCAATAGTAGGGGAGATTAATTTTAAGTATTTTAGTTGCTATAAAAATATCTAAGGCTTTTATAGCGAAATTAACAACTGTAGGGACATTATGTATTGCAAGTTCTAAATTTATAGTTCCAGATACCGCTACAGCACAAAGCAGCTTTTGCATATATTCATAGTTATTTTTAGAATCAAAAAAAATAAAGTTAGAAAGGTCTAAATTATAATCATTAAATATTTTTTTTATTAATGTAGGATTTGAATTGGAAATTGCAAATTTAATATTTTTATCTTTTTGTAAAA
>JAAKFI010000018.1 GCA_011065125.1 Candidatus Anoxychlamydiales bacterium
AAAAATTTTTTGGCGAGTTTTTTACTCGCACAAGCTTTGGCTTATCTTTTCTTCTTCACTGTCAAAATATCCAAAGTGCTCTTTGGCACTCTTTTTCTTTTAAACTGTTTTTCGTTTTAAAGAACATTAGAGAGAATACAAAACATTATACATTTTTAGCAAGAAAGTTTATAAAAATATTTATTATTCATAGACAAAAGTTGAAACAATTTCTTCAAAATTGTCCTCTTGATCTTTTTGTTTTATAGCAAAAAGAATATAGATGTTTTTTTTAGTTGCTATAATTTTTGATTTACAGATATTAAAATTATTGATTCCTGAAAACTTATCTTCATAAACAATATTATAAATCAATTCTTCTTCTTTTTCTATTTTTTCAAAGTTCGTTATCTTTATGTATTTAGAGCTTTTTAAAAGATCTAAATTTTTATTTAAAAAATCATTATTATTAGGATATGCTAAAAAAATATAATTGACGTTCTTATCTATCGTTTGTAATTGCATAGCCTTTTCAAGTCCATCTACATCTATATACTCTAAATTAAATTTACTTGGAAAATTTAAAGATAACTTTTGATCTCTATATTCTTTTATAAATATACAAGAATCACTCTGCTTTTCAATTTCATTTGAACATATTTTCAATATGGGAAAAAGCAATACAATCAATTTTAAAAAATATTTCTTCATACAAAAATAATTTTATTGTTATTTATTAATATAATAAACTAAATTTATAACATTGTTTCTTTCTTAACAATCTCAAATATAAATTAATGTTATGTTTATTTTTAATAAATATTTATCCTTTTATTACAAAGCTTGGTTTTAACCTTGCTATTTTAGATGCTATTTTTGCGCTATTAACAGATTCTGCTACAGATTCTACATCTTTATATGCGTCAGGCATTTCTTCAGAAATTGTAGAGTAAGACTTTGCTAAAACATCAATACCTATTGATTTTAAATATTTTTTTAAATCTTTATTCTTCCACTCTCTACTTGATTCTTTTCTGCTTTTCATTCTTCCAGCTCCATGAGCGCATGAACAAAATGTTTTAGTATTACCCAGACCTTTCATTAAATATGAAGCTCTACCCATATCTCCCGGAATTAATACAGGTTGACCTGTTTGTTGATATGTTTTGTTTAATTCTTTATTATTTTTACCAAATGCCCTAGTTGCACCTTTTCTATGAACACATAATTTTTTTAATTTACCATTAATCTCATATTCTTCTATTTTAGCAATGTTATGACATACATCATATATAAGTTTAACCTCAGAAAAATCTATATTTAAAACTTCTTTAATAGCAACTCTAATTAAATGCAAAATTACCTGTCGATTATTAAATGCAAAGTTAGCTGCTGCTGCCATCGACTCTAAATATCTTTTACCATCATCTGATAAAATTTTTGCATTAATAAGTTGTCTATCAACCAAATCTTTCCCATAACCTTTTTTCACCATATAGTTTAATGTATCTTGACATACTTGATGCCCAAATCCTCTAGACCCTGAATGTATTATTATATAAGTATATCCTTTTTCAATTCCCCAAATTTTTGATACATCTTCATCAAAAATTGTTTCGATCTCTCCAATTTCAATAAAATGATTTCCAGAACCTAATGAGCCAATTTGTTTTTTTCCTCTATCTTTTGCATGCTGGGATATAAATTTCATAGAGGCATTTTCTATTTTTCCTAAACTTTCAATATTTTCTAAATCCTTTTCTATTCCAAAGCCTTGTTCAATAGCCCATTTAGCTCCATTGATGCAAAGATTATTATAATCGCTATTCGATAACTCTTTTTCACCTCTTTGGCCATAGCCTACCCCAGACGGAACAAGCTCATATATCTTTTTTAAAAGTTCTAATCCCTTCTGTTCTTTAAGTTCTTTGAATTTTACAGGTAAAGTTGCGATCCTAACGCCGCAATTAATATCATACCCAACACCACCAGGGGATATTACTCCATTTTCAACATCCATTGCAGCAACACCGCCTATTGGAAAACCATAACCTAAATGTATATCCGGCATAGCAATAGAATAATTTACTATACCTGGAAGAGTTGCAACATTTTTTACTTGATCTAATGCTTTATCTTCTTTTATTTGTTCAAGCAAAGCTTCATTTGCAATAATTAGTCCATCTACTAGCATTTTTCCTTCTTTTGGAAGTATATATTCACTATCTGATATTTTTTTTAGATTATACATCAATTACCATCTCCCAATAAATTATATTATCTTTCACCCAGTTTTTTTGATTAAAACTAATTGCTTTGAAAGAAGCCTGATATCCATCAATTTCCATAAGCGTTAAAATTTCGTTTAGATCTATTATGATATCATCGATAGATGATACCTTTTTTAAATTCTTTTTATATTTTAATAACTTAAATTCTTTGAAACAAAGAGCTATAAAGGAATGAAGCAATAATGAATCAAAGTCTTTTCCTCTAACTTCAAAAGCAATATCCGCTGTGTGTTTTAATTCAATAAATGGAGCTAAATAATCCATTTTCCAAAGAGCTTTATAGTTTGAATGGAATAAACTTTCATATAAATTAAAACTCTTCAAATAAAAAGGAGTTTGCTTAAATTGTTTTTCAAATTCTTTTTTTTCAAAATCTTTTCGTAAAATAGTTATATGCGGCAAAAAATCTTTTTCATTTTTTAAATTAAATTCCTCTTTTAAAAAAAATGAATATAAGTTTTTTTGATAGTTCTCAATTTTTGCATTATCTTCTAAAAAAATTGCGTTATATGCAGCTACTCTTGAATTGTTTTTCGGTAAAAAAAATGGTTTATCAAAATATCCACAAGAACCTAAAAGAAGATTTAATTTTGGCATTAAATCTAATTGTTTTTTAATTTCATTAAGATCATTTTCTCCTAAAAAAAGAAGGGTTAAATGTCTATTTTTCTTATCGACAACACTTGCATTTTTAAAGTTATCTATCCAAATAGTTTCTATTTCAAATGCAAAAAACAATTTTCGTGTATTTTTTTCCATAACCATATTTTACTTTTAAATCTAATCTTATCAATTAAAAAAAAACATTAAAAAAAATCTCAAAATATTTTATATTAAGTATCTTAAAAACTTAAGTTTCAAGAATCAAAAAAAATACTGGATAAAAATTGCAAAACCCTATATCTAGTAATAATAGAAAGACAAAACACAAGATATAGTATTTCAGGTCTCTAAAACCTTATTATTATATTAATGTTTAAAATTAAAAAATATTAATATATGGAGAGTTAAAAGATGTTAGAAAAAAAAACAAATGATTTAAATAAGATAATTAAAAGAAACGGACATATTGTAATATTTGATGCAAATAAAATTACAAAAGCAATTGCTAAAGCTGGAAAAGCAACAAAAGAGTTTTCAGAAGATATTGCAAAAACTTTGATGATCAAAGTATTAAAGTTATCCCAAAAAATAACGAATGACACTCCATCTGTTGAAACTATCCAAGATATTGTTGAAGAAACACTTTTATCCTCTCCATTTAAAAAAACAGCTAAAGCTTATATTATATATAGAGAACAACATAACAAAATAAGAGAAATAACTAATAAAGCAGGTGTTGATTTAATTGATCAATATTTAGAAAAATTAGATTGGCAAGTAAAAGAAAATTCTAACATGAGCTATTCTCTTCAAGGTCTTCACAATTATATAGCATCTGAAACAAATAAAATATATTGGTTAAATAAAATATATCCACCAAATATTAGAAGAGCACATATTGATGGATCTTTTCACATTCATGATCTTGGAGTACTTGCAGTTTATTGTGTAGGTTGGGATTTAAAAGATCTTTTAACAGTAGGATTTAAAGGTGTAAGCGGAAAGGTAGAGAGTAAACCGCCAAAACATTTTAGAGCAGCGCTAGGACAAGTTGTTAACTTTTTTTATACTCTTCAAGGTGAAGCTGCAGGAGCTCAAGCTTTTTCAAATTTTGATACTCTTTTAGCTCCATTTATTAGATATGATAAACTTTCATACAAACAAATCAAACAAGCCATGCAAGAATTCATATTTAATGTAAATGTTCCAACAAGAGTTGGTTTTCAAACACCCTTTACTAATATAACTATGGATCTTCAGCCAGCATCATTATATGCAAATGAAAATGTTTTAATCGGTGGTAACCTTCAAAAAGAAAAATATAAAGACTTCCAAAAAGAAATGGATTTATTAAACAAAGCATTTTTAGAAATTATGATGGAAGGAGATGCAAAAGGTAGAGTATTTACATTTCCTATTCCAACTTATAACATTACAAAAGACTTTGATTATGATAACGAAAATTTAACTCTTTTATGGAAAGTTACTGGAAAATATGGGATCCCATATTTTGCAAATTTTGTAAATTCAGATATGAGTCCTGATGATACTAGATCTATGTGCTGTAGATTAAGACTAGACCTATCTCAATTAGCATCAAGAGGTGGAGGTTTATTTGGATCTAATCCTCTAACAGGTTCTATTGGAGTAGTAACTATCAATCTTCCAAGGATTGGATATTTAGCAAATAATGAAAAAGAATTTATTAAACGTTTAAATGATTTAATGGATCTTGCTAAAGAAAGTTTAGAGGTAAAAAGAAAAATACTAGAGCATTTAACATCAAAAGGACTTTATCCATATTCTAAATTCTATTTAAGACAAATCAAAGAAAGATTAAATAATTATTGGACAAATCATTTTTCGACAATTGGTCTTGTTGGCATGAATGAAGCCTGTTTAAATTTACTTAATGAAGATATTTCAACAACTAAAGGTAAAAAATTTGCTTGTGAAGTACTAGACTTTATGAGAGAAAAATTATCCCTATTCCAAGAAGAGACAAAAAGCAATTATAATTTAGAAGCAACGCCAGCTGAAGGAACTGCATTTAGGCTAGCTCTTTTAGATAAAAAACGTTTTTCTGATATTATAGTTGCAAATGATTGTTCAAAAGGAGCAAAACCTTTCTATACTAATTCTTCTCTTCTTGCTGTTAATCATACAGATGATTTATTTGAAGCTTTAGATCATCAAGATGAGTTGCAAACAAAATATACAGGTGGAACTGTTCTGCATGCTTTTTTAGGTGAAAAGATAGATGATCCTAATTCTGTAAAAAATCTAATTAAAAAAGCTTTTGAAAAATATTCTCTTCCTTATCTTTCAATTACACCTACATTTAGTATATGTCAAGAGCATGGATATTTAAATGGAGAACATCAAATGTGCCCACATTGCAATAAAGAATGTGAGGTTTATTCTAGAGTTGTAGGTTACTTAAGACCTGTTAAACAATGGAATGATGGTAAAAGAGCGGAATATTCAATGAGAGAAGAATATAGAGTTAAAGAAACTGTTTTAATATAATGTTAATAGGTGGACTGCAAAAATTTTCATTAATAGATTATCCAAATAAAATAGCAGCTATAGTGTTTACACAAGGTTGCTATTTTAGATGTAGATATTGCCATAATCCTAATTTAGTTTTAGAAAGTAACTTTCAAAATAGAATAGATGAGAAAGATTTTTTTTCTTTTTTAGAAACAAGAATTAATAAATTGGATGCAGTTGTAATAACAGGTGGAGAGCCTACAATACAAAAAGATTTAAAAGAGTTTATAAAAAAAATAAAAGATTTAAATTTTTCAGTAAAATTAGACACATCTGGAATTAATCCTAATATTTTACAGGATTTAATTGAATCTAATCTTTTAGATTATATTGCGATGGATATAAAAGCGCCTTTAGAAAAATACAAAGAAATTATTCAAAGAGATATAGATACTTCAAAAATATCACAAAGCATTAACTTAATAATGTCCTCTAATGTTGATTATGAATTTAGAACAACTTTAGTTGATAAATTACATATAAAAGAAGATCCTATTAAAATTGCAAAATTAATAAAAGGCTCTAAAAAATATATTCTACAAAAATTTGTAAGCAATGAAATTTTAGATCCCAATTTAAAAAATTATAAATCTTTTAGTGATGATATTTTTAATTATTTACAAAAAGAACTTTTGAAATTTATCAAAAAAGTATCTATTAGATAATATATATTTTTATATTATCATAAATAAACAATTTAGCAAAATATTCAAAAGGAATTTCTTTTAAATTTTCTAAAAGCTTATATTCGAACGTTTCGCCCCCATCATCTTGAACAAAATTTAATCTGCACTGTAAAAAAATAATAGGTTTTTCAATTTTGAATTCTTTTTCAACAGTTTCTTTTTCAACAGCTTCTTCAATCGCTTCATAAGATTGATAATTTTTAAATACTACTTTCGTTTCAATGGCACTTCGGACTAATGCCCCTAACCTGTTTTGTGTTACTATCACATCCCTATTTTTCCCATATATTGGTCCCTCTATGTCACTACCTTCTGGAGTTGTGATTGCACTACCGCCTATACTAGATTGAGGCGATATTTCTTCTCTTGCAACTACCATTGAGGCTCTTCTAACAGCTCTTGTGGAGTGACTACTATTAAACAATCCCCCTGCTCCTGCGGCGCCTGCTCCTCTTGCAACTACCATTGCGGCTCTAGCGGTTAGATCTACTCTAACAGCTCTTGTGGAGTGTCTGCTATTAAACTCCCCTGCTCCTGCTCCTGCTGCTCCTGCTGCTCCTGCTGCTCCTCTTCGTTTAATTGCTGACATAATTTCCCCCTTTTTTAATTATTATAGCAAATTATTGGGAAAATATAGCAAATTATTGGGAAAAAATCCACTTGCAAAAAATCTTTTTTTAGAGATACTATCTCTTTATTTAAGGTATTTATTATGAAGAATTTAATTGAAATAATGGCGCCTATTTCTCACTTTGATTCTCTAAATAGCGCTATACAAGCTAATTGTGATAGTGTTTATTTTGGGATTGAAGAACTAAATATGAGAGCTAATTCCTCTAAAAATTTTAGAATCAATGACTTAAAAAAATTATCTAAAATATGCAAAGAAAATAATATCAAATGCTACCTTACTTTAAACACCATTATATATGATGATGAGATCAATGTAGTAAAAAATATTTTAATTGAAGCAAAAAAAAATAAAATTGATGCAATAATAGCGCATGATATGTCAGTTTTAAACCTAGCTAAAGACCTTGGTTTAAATATACACATATCAACTCAAGCTAATATTTCAAATATTGAAGCTGTTAAATACTATTCAAAATTTGCTGATGTTGTTGTATTAGCAAGAGAGCTAAGTTTAGATCAAATTAAAAATATTGCTAAAAAAATTAAAGAAGAAAATATAAAAGGTCCATCTAATAAATTAATTAAAATAGAAGCCTTTGTACATGGTGCATTGTGCGTTGCAATTTCTGGTAAATGTTATATGAGTCTGCATAAATATAATACTTCAGCAAACAGAGGTAAATGTCTTCAAGCATGTAGAAGAAAATATAGAGTAATTGAAGAAGAGACTAATAAAGAATTAATAATAGATAATAAATATGTTATGTCCCCTAAAGATCTGTGTACTATAGCAAATATTGATAAATTGATTGAAGGTGGAATACAAGTTTTTAAAATAGAAGGAAGAGCCAAATCTACTGAATATATTTATACAACAGTTAAATGCTACAAAGAAGCTACTCAAGCGTATTTTGAAAACACATATACAAAAGAAAAAGTAGATTATTGGCTTGATGAACTTAAAAAAGTTTTCAATAGAGGTTTTTGGATGGGAGGATACTATCTTGGCAAAGAAACTGAAATGTGGACAAATTCTTATGGATCACAAGCAAAAGAAGTAAAAATATATATTGGAAAAGCTACTAATTATTTTTCAAAAATAAATGTTGGTGAATTTATTATTCATTCACACTCTTTAAGTATAAATGATGATATTTTAATAATTGGAAATACTACCGGATCTTTTAAAACAAAAGTAATCACCATGCAAAAAGACAAAGAAATTAAGACTGCAAATAAAGGAGATCTTATATCTATAAAATTAGATAAAAAGATTAGAAAAGGAGATAAACTTTATTTAGTTCAAAAGGTAAAAAATGCTTAAAAAATTAAGAGAAGAAATAGATAAAATAGATAATGAAGTTATTATATTATTAGAAAAAAGATTTGAAATTGTAAAAAAAATAAAATATTTAAAACTTAAAGAAAGGGTTGAAGATAAAAATAGAGAAGAAGAAATTTTAAAAAAAATATCTTCTCAATATATAATTGATATATATAAAACTATTTTTGAAAACTCCAAACTTTCACAAAAAGATTAATCTTCAATATCTGAATTTTCATCTAAAAAACTTTTAAGCTCTTCTATTGCAATTTTAAATTCATCTCCAACAAATAAATGCGTTCCATTATCAATTCTTTTAGCTTTGATATCAGGAATAAGTTTTACAAAATACTCAAAAGAAGATGGATGAATAATACGGTCTTTTTTTCCAATTAATATTAAACTTTTAGTTTTAATGTTAGGTAAAACATTATCCAACCGTGTTGATGATAAAAGTTCATTAAATACTTTTTTAAAAAAAGTATATTTACTCATCATTTTAGAAAGAGCATATTTTCTAAAATATGAATTAAAATTTATTTTTTTTCCAGTTAGATAAATTGTCATTTGATCAAATTCTTTTAAATTTTTAGGGAAGAAAATATTTTGTCCCTTTTCTAAAAGTAATTGTAGATCACTTTTATCTTCTTGATCAATTCCAAGTGGATTTAATAAAGAAAGTGTTTTTACTTTATCTGGATAGTGATGGGCATAAAGAGTTGTTATCCCCCCACCCATAGAAGTGCCAAGTATATGAAATTTTTTAAGTCCTTTTTTTTCAACAAATATATTTAAACTTGTAGTTAAAGACTCTAAATCAAATTTTTGTTTTTTATTTCTTGAACTATTGCCATGACCTGGAAGATCTAATGCAATAATATTATAATCTTTTTTTAGATGTTTTATAAAAGGAACCCAATAATTTTTAGAACTTTGAAAACCATGAACTAGTAAAAGATTTGTTTTTCCCTCTCCACCTTCTATGTATTCAAAATAATCTTTATTATCGTTGTAATAAATAACATCTTTTTTAAGATTTAATTCTTTAAAATTCTTATGCTCACTATATTTACTTAAAAAAAGTGGTAAGTAGCTATAAATAGCAAAAAAAGTAAAAAGTAAAGAAAGGGTGCTAACTAAGAAAATATTTTTAGTTTTAGCTTTCATTATTCGCTCCATATTTTTATCATTTTATTATAAAATAGGTTTTTTTAAAAATAAATCAAAAGATGACTAGATATTATTCAATAAACAATTATTTAAAAAAGATTTTTAACAAAAGAGTTTATAAAGTCTCTATTGATGCTAACTTAGGTTGTCCCAATCGAGATGGGAAAAAAGCTTATGGTGGATGTATATATTGTGATAAAAATGGTTCATCCTCTAGAACTCAAGAAAAAAATCTTTCAATAAGAGATCAAGTTATAAATAATATTTTAATTAGAAAAACCAGATATAAAGCTAAAAAATTTATTTGTTATTTTCAATCTTTTACAAATACCTACGCAAATGTAGATTATTTAAAAAAATTATATGATGAAGCAATTACAGCACATCCTGATATTGTAGGCTTATCAATTTCTACAAGAGCAGATTCTATTGATGAAGAAAAAGTAAAATTAATTGCAAGTTATAGAAAATATCTTCCTTATGTATCTATTGAACTTGGACTTCAATCAGTGCATGATAAAACTTCTATTTTAACAAATAGACATGAAAAATTTACTGATTTCTTAAAAGCCTTAGATATTATTAATAAATATAAATTGCATAGCGTAGCACATATTATTTTAGGTCTGCCAAACGAAACATATGATGATATGATAAAAAGCGCAGATATTATTTCAAAACTTAACTTATCAGGAATAAAAATCCATCTTTTAACAGCACTTAAAAATACAATTTTAGAAAAATGGTATAAAGAAGACAAATATATACCTATGCAAAAAAATAAATTTATTGAAATAGCCACAGACTTTATAGAAAGAATGCCAAAAGATTTTATAATTTACAGAACATCTGGCAGTGGTTACGCTAAAGATATAATAGCTCCTACTTATATTTATGATGATAAATTTCAAATACTAAATGAAATCAATAATCTTTTAATAAAAAGAAATAGCCATCAAGGTAAATTATTTAATATTTTTTGTTAGACTAAAAAACATATTAATTATATACAAAAGTCAAAAGATGGAGTAATTAATATGGGTAAATTTACTAAAAAAATTATTAGATTTGATATAGAAACTTTAATAAATGAATTAAATAAAGCGTTAGCTGATGAATATTTAGCTGCATATCAATATTGGGTAGGTGCTAAAGTAATAGAAGGTCCTTTTAGCGATCTAGTTAAAAAAGAGTTAGAAGAACATTCTAAAGATGAATACAACCATGCTGAAATGATTGCAAATAGAATAATTCAATTAGATGGAGTTCCTATATTAAATCCTCATGATTGGTTCAGACTTACAAAATGTGGTTTTTTAGAACCTAAAAATTTTAAGAGCATTCCTATTTTAAAACAAAACATCCAAGGTGAGAGATGCGCTATTGGTGTTTACGACACCTTATTAAAAGAAATCCACGGAAAAGATAATATTACATATCACTTAATTGGAAAAATATTAGAAGATGAAGTAGAGCATGAATGTGATTTAGAACAAATTCTAAAAAATATCTCCATGAAAAAATAATTATTTTTTAGATTGGAACTCTACCCAATTAGTATGAGGTCTATCTAAAAGATATTCTTTTTGCCAACTCCACTGTGGATGTTCTTTTAAAAATTTCTCTTTTTCAAAAGCTTGTGAGCAAGGTCTGCCAAAAATTCCAATCAGCTTCATATCTTTTGCGAGATTCGATGTTGTGATTTTACAATCTACAGCTCCAGCTGGGGTATAAGGATTAGGATTAGTACTGGATAATGAGCTCATAGACTCTCTTGGGTCTTCATCATAATGAGCGCAAACGGTATTAGCTGCAGCTTTATATTTTTTATGATAAACATCATAGTGATCTGACATTATTATTTTTGCTATATTGCTATCAATTTTACTATTATATTTTTCTAATAATACAGGAAGCCTAACCCTTCTAGCTCCTGTATGTCTTCTAACATCATTAAACCCTTCCCCATCACATTCTAAATTTCTAATATAAGGATCAAAAGCTATATTACATCCAAAAAAGCATCCATCTTTTTTCTTTTCTAAATTTTGAAATTTTATTCCAAGTTCAAATTTAGCAATTTCATTTGTATTAATATCTGCAATTAGCCATGTAGCTGGATTTCCACCATTATTATTTTTACTAATTATATCTACAAATTCATCTATTGTTTTAGCATATTGCATAGCAAGTCTTTGCCTTACATAAGATGGAGATCCATTAATATTATAACCATTAAATCCACTTAATGATGTTTCTAATCCTATTATTCCTGAGCTATTTATAAAAAAATCTGTCATACTTGCAACATATCCAGGAGTTGTTTGCATTATAAGTTTTCTATCTTTTTCTAAACCAATATCTAAAATTACATTACAGCACTGAACGTTCCAAAATTCATCAAATGTTGAATGTGCCATTACAACTTTATTATCTATAGTAGAACTTCCTGTTGCCATAAACGCAGAACATCTCTCTCTTCTTTTACCAACTGAAAGAGGCATATATGATGCAAAATTTGATTTAACTGTAGGCCACCAACTCTCTAATACATCCATCCAAGCATTCCATGCTACTATATCATCTAAATCCACCTTATGACCTTTTTTAGAAACACCATCAGCAATCCCTCTCATTTCATCTAGTAATTCTTTAGGAATTTTATTTTTTTGACTTTTTATCGCCTCAGTTTTTAAATCTTCCATAGGAAAACCTGAAACATGTAGCATTATTACTTTATAGCATTCATAAGCTTTGATATATTCATCGGCTAATAAATATCCATGCTGCATTCCTCTTTCATAAGGACTTCCTTCAATATGCACAAAACTCCAGTTTTCTTTTTTATATTTATATCCCTTATTATAATATTCATATTTTGTAACTTGATTTTTATTTTTTTCACATGAAAACAAAGTTAAAGATATAGCAGCTAAAAGAAATATTTTTTTCATAATAAAAACCTAAAAGTAAAATTTTATATAAATTTTTATTGTATATTTTTTTAAATTTTAATAAATTAAAAAAAACATTTATTTAAAAGGTAGTGAAATATGAAAAAGTCAATTTTATCATTTTTAGTTTTTACATGTAGCTTGGTTAATTTATTTTCAATAGACTCTTTTACAAAAGAAAAAAAATATAATTCTTCTATTGATGACTCTAATCTTTTTAAAAAAGATGATAGCGTTTACTATACCAATATAGAGTTTTTATATTGGACTGCAGAAGCTAGCTCTTTAGATTATGCTATAAGACAAACTAAAGATGACTCTATAGGTTCTAATTTATATTCTAGAGGAGAATACCAATTAGCAAAATATGACTGGGATCCAGGATTTAGAATATCTCTTGGTTGGTTTAATGCTCCGAAATTTTGGAGAGTGCTTTTAGGGTATACTTATCAAAGAATTAATGGTGATGATACGAGCACAAAACCATCTAGTGCAAATCAATATTTACTAGGAACATGGCCTCAAATTATATCTAATAATTTAACTACTGCTAAATCTAATATTAAACTAGATTATGATTTAATAGATCTTTTACTTTCTAGAATATTTAATCCAAATGAACATTTAAGAATTAGATTTATTGGTGGTCTTACAGCAGCAAAATTAAGACAAACTTGGAGCGTTAAATATCAAAATGACTCCTCTCAAACAAATGACATTTATAACAAATGGAAATTTTATGGAGTAGGCTTAAAAATTGGATCAGATATTGACTGGTTTTGGGGACATGACTTTTATTTAACAGCTAACGGTTTCGCATCTTCAAACATTGGTAGATATCATAATGTTTGGAGAATGAATGCTTCTATAGATAGTTTAGAGAGAGCCGATGCTATATATAAAAATTATAGACTTGCTTTCCATACTCTTTTTTTACTAGGACCTTCATATCAAAGATCTTTTGAAAATAATAGATTTGAAATGTTTTTAGGCTATGAGTTAAATAGTTGGTTTAACGTTCATGAAAAAATAGTATCTACTAGATCAACTAGTGATGATCCATCTTCAATTCCAATAAATAATTCAGGAGTATTTTCTATGCATGGATTAAGCGCTAGATTAACTTTAGACTTTTAAAAAAACTTTTAGGTAATAGCTAGTTTTAAAGGTTTTTTGTATTTCTTAGTAGTATGCATCTGTTTTTGCAAATATTGCAACTTTGCAGGTGCATCAATTTTATATCTAGAATAAGTAACCCAATCAGTTATCGAAGATAAAGGTGGAAGAAAATTTTCTACTTTATCTGGATTTTTTATTACTCTTCCTTTTTTTGAATTATAAGCTCCGAGTAAAAAAGTGATACTAGAAACAAAGAAAGTAAAAGTAAGCTTTATAATTTTTTCAATAACAAAATAGACATATTTAGATAAAGTTTTTACAATACTTGGCGTTATAACAGCTGTTTTTCTTAGCAATAGTTTTGTTTTACTTTCAATGTTTTTATAAGTGTTTGCAATAATATCTGGAACTATAAATGTTATTATTTCAAATAAGGAAGCCTGTGAATCTAATTTGAAATCAAGAGAATATTTTAAAGCATTTCTTACAAAAGATGTACAATTTTGATCGAAAAAATTAAATGCTATTCGCCTTCCAAAATTCAAATCATCATTCATATATTTAATGCAAAAATATTTAAATCTTTTAGCTTCCTCTTCATCTATTGCAATATTTGTAACAAACTTCTTTTCACATCTTTTATATTCCCAAATATCAGGAGATCTAAACCTGCCTCTTGTAGTATTAGAAAATGAATAAATTTTACTATCAATCCAATTACCATAACCTATAATATAAACGTTTTTATCACTATCAATTAGCCTAAAATATGGATGTTTGCTTTTTAAAAACTTAGTAATATTATATGAGTTTTTCTCATCTTTATCTATATTAGATGTTACAATTTGAAGAACATGTTTTTTTTCTAAATTAGAACTTTTTCTATTAAAAGTTTTACCAAGATCAAGTAATTTTATATATTCATCATTACTAATTTTAGAAATAGGTTTAAAACAACTAACATAGGGATGATGCTGTACTAGCCCCATCTTTGTATCTAAATATGTAAATACTTCATTGGTATCTTTTTCATATACAAAAATTTCATGAAATTCATATGAATATTTATACCCAAATCTTTTTTCAATATCTGAAAATTTTTCATACTTTCCTTCAACTAAAATAGCAGGTTCATTTTCAATTATTTTTATTAGATCATTTGTAACTTTTACTTGTGCTGCTAAATTAGAGTTAAATAAAAAGTCTGAAAACTTTGGATATTTGTAAAAAATTGAACTATCAAATCCATATAATTTCCATTTTTTAAAAAGTTCTTTATTTTTTTTAATTTGAAATCTATAAACCTTGCTTATTTTTTCCACTAATCTGTCTAATAACAAAATATCCTTTTTTAAAGTTTTGTTGTATTTTAGATAGCTAATTGCCCTATTTGATAGTTTAGTAATTAGTTCTTTATTTGATTCATTCGATGAATTAATTAGATTGTTTACATAGTTAACAATTTGAAAATCTTTTCTATTTTTATATCCCCTATTTATAAATTTTTTAAAAATTTCTAAATAACTATCCTCTATGATTTCATCCCCTTTTATAGATAAATAATTATAATTTTTTAGAGCATTAAGATTTTGATTTAATAAATTGATATTTGATGTCATATTTTTTTTTAAATTTGTAAAAGAATACTTTTAAAGTTTATTTTTTTCCAGATCCATTTTAAAAAAAAATACAAAACTTTCATTTATTTCAATAAATGATTATATTAGTTAACTTACTTAGAAGTTTCAATTATAAGGAGACTTAAAAACATGTTAAAACAAACAAAATTATTATTTTTTATATTTTCTATTTTTTTAATAAATATATTTGCAGAAGAGCAAATGTATGGTACAAATCCAAATCTTCCAACAATTGTAATTATTACAACTGGTGGTACTATTGCTGAAAAAACAGATCCTAAAACAAATGCTAGCATTCCTGCAAAGGGAACTGATTTTGTAAAGTCTGTTCCAAAACTTTTAGATATTGCAAATGTTAAAGTTATAGAATTTGCCAATATTGATAGTTCACAAATGACACCACAGATCTGGTCTAAACTTTCAAAAACAGTCGATAATGCTCTTAAAGACAGAAAAATTATGGGAGCTATAATTACTCATGGCACAGACACTATGGCAGAAGGAAGTTATTTTTTAGATTTGACTTTAAAAACAGACAAACCAGTTGTCTTTACCGGAGCTATGAGAAATGCATCTTCTCCTTTTTCAGATGGGCCATTTAATTTATTAAATGCAGTTTATCAAGTTATATCTAAAGATGCTAAAAATTTTGGAGTAACTGTTACATTAAATAGTTATATTAACTCCTCTAGAGATGTAGTTAAAAAAAACACAACTAATCCACAAACTTTCACATCAGGTGAAAAGGGATATTTAGGATATATTTTTGAAGGAAATGTATATAGAATAAATGATAGATTATATATTCAAAAATTTCCAATCCCTAAAAAATTACCTAAAATTTATATTTTTCAAGATTTTGCAGGAGCTGGACCTGAGATTATAAGATATATGGCAGATATTGGAGCTGATGCAATTGTAATAGAAAGTTTAGGTGCTGGAAATGTAAATGCTGCAGTATTTGAAGGCATTGAATACGCACTTAAAAAAGGCATAATAATAATTAATACATCAGTTGTGGCTCATGGTTTTGTATTCCCTATTTATGGAGATAAAGGTGGAGGAGAAACACTAAAAAAAGCAGGTGTTATTTTTTCTAGATTCTTAAGAGCTGATAAAGCAAGACTTTTAGCTATGCTTGCTATTCCATATGTAAATGGCGATTTAAGCAAATTACAAGAAGTATTTGATCTTCCATAAATCAAGGAATAAAAATGAAAATTGCAGTTATAAAAGAAAGTATTGATGATACTAGAGTAGCAATGATGCCAAAAATTGCTCAAAAGTTTATAAATTTGGGCTTTGAAATTATTTTAGAAGAAAATTTAGCAGCTGATATAGATGTTTTAAATGAAGAGTTTATTAATATTGGATGTAAATTTCTAAAGAAAAAAGAGCTGCTTTCTACTTGTGATATTCTATTAAAAGTAAATGCTCCGACAATTGATGAAATAAAAAGTTTGAAAGAGAATGCAATTACTATTAGTTTTTTAGATCCTTTCAATGAAAAAAATATAGTAGATGCTCTACTTAAAAAAAGCATTACATCTATATCCATGCAGTTGATTGAAAGATCTACTATAGCACAGAAAATGGATGCATTATCTTCACAAGCAAATTTAGCGGGATATTCAAGCGTAATATTAGCTTCTAAATTTTTAAAAAAAGTATTCCCAATGATGACTACTCCATCAGGAACTTTATCTCCTGCAAAAGTATTTATTATAGGAGCTGGAGTTGCTGGACTTCAAGCAATAGCAACAGCGAAAAGACTAGGCGCTAGAGTAGAAGCATTTGATACAAGAGACGTTGTAGAGGAGCAAATAAAATCTCTAGGAGCTAAATTTTTAAAAATAGATTTAGGAAAGACAGAAGCTACTGCTCAAGGATACGCTAAAGAACTTACAAAAGAGCAACTTGAAAAACAAAGATTAGAGATCAAAAAAGCAATTAGCACATCTGATGTTGTAATTACAACAGCTCAAGTCTTTGGTAGAAAAGCGCCAGTTATAATTACTAAAGATATGCTTGAAAATATGAAAAGTGGAAGTATTGTTATAGATATGGCAATACAATCTGGAGGAAACGTTGAAGGATCTATTGCAAATAAAATAGTAGATATCAAAAATGTAAAAGTTCTAGCTCCAACTACTCTTTTAGATGATATTGCAATAGACGCTAGTGTTATGTATTCTTCAAACTTATATAATTTAATAGATCATTTTTACGACAAAGAAACCAAAAAGTTAAATATTGATTTATCTAATAGTTTATTAAAAAAAGCAATTCTTACCCATAGTGGTCAAATAATAAGTGCATTTTTAAAATAGGAGATAAAATGGACGCTCAAACATTAATATTTTTATCATTTATTTTGATACTATCTATTTTTTTAGGATTTGAATTAATTTCCAAAGTGCCTTCTATTTTACATACTCCTTTAATGAGTGGATCTAATGCTATTTCTGGAATTACTTTAGTTGGAGCTTTAATATCATCTGGACTTAAAGCATCACCTATAATTTCTACAACACTTGGAACCTTAGCGATAGTACTTGCAATGATAAATGTAGTTGCTGGTTATTTAGTAACTGATCGAATGCTTAAAATGTTTAAACCAAAAAATAAAAATGGGGCTAAAAAATGAGAGGATTATTAATAAATTTTTCATATCTAATCTCAGCTATTTTTTTTATTTTTGGACTTAAATTACTCTCCTCTCCTATCTCAGCAAAAAAAGGTAATCTAATTTCAGCAATTGGAATGTTAATTGCAATTGTTGCAACTTTAGTTTCAAAAGAAATAGTAGATTATACATGGATAATTGCAGGACTACTTATTGGAACCTTAATTGGGATATACATAGCAAAAAAAATACAAATGACCCAAATGCCTCAAATGGTAGCTCTTTTAAATGGGTTTGGAGGCTTTGCTTCACTTTTGGTTGGATTTTCTATTTATTATTACGATATGAACATATCTTCTTTTACAGCATCTACCATTTTCTTATCGATTTTAATAGGTGGCGTGACTTTTACAGGATCTTTAATTGCTTGGGCAAAACTATCTGAAAAAATAGCTGGAAAACCTCTTCTTTTCAAAGGGCAAAGATTACTAAATTCACTTATTTTAATTTCTACTATAGTTTTTGGAATTATTTATTCAATTTCTCCAAGCACAACTTATACTTATTTATTATTGATAATAATCTTATCTAATATTTTAGGTGTTTTAGTAGTTATTCCAATTGGTGGCGCTGATATGCCTGTTGTTATCTCTCTTTTAAATAGCTATTCTGGAATCGCAGCTTGCGCTAGTGGATTTGTAATTCAAAACAACGTTTTAATAGTATCTGGAGCATTAGTAGGAGCTAGTGGAATAGTCTTAACTTCCATTATGTGTAAAGCTATGAATAGATCCTTAGTAAATGTTTTATTTAGTGGGTTTGGATCTAATACAACAAAAATAAAAGAAGGTGAAAAAAAAGAAGCAAAATCTGCTATTGCAAAAGATGCATATTTTGTTTTAGAAGCTGCAAAATCAATTGTTATAGTACCTGGATATGGACTTGCTGTTGCGCAAGCACAACACGTTGTAAAAGAACTATCTGATCTTTTAGAAAATAATGGAGCAGAAGTTAAATTCGCAATTCACCCAGTAGCTGGAAGAATGCCGGGGCATATGAATGTTCTACTTGCTGAAGCAGACGTTCCTTATGATAAACTAGTTGAAATGGATGATATCAATAGAACTATTGATACAGTAGATGTATGCATTGTAATTGGAGCTAACGATGTTGTAAATCCATCCGCTAGAGATGATGAAACATCCTCTATATATGGAATGCCCATTATCGAAGTAGACAAAGCTAAAAATGTATTTGTTCTAAAAAGATCGATGGCTTCTGGTTTTGCTGGAATTGAAAATCCTCTATTTTTTAAAGAAAATACTACTATGATTTTTGGAGATGCAAAAAAAACTATTCAAAATATAATTGAAGAGTTTTAAATATTTTTTTTATAAACATTGCTGTTCAAAATTATTTTTTACAATCTTAATTAATTGCACTTCAACCGCTTCTCTCTTAATTAATTTCATAAATTAAAACCCGTTATTTAAGATTAAATAATATTAATCATTGTGATATAATTACATTTAATTGCAATAAAAGGTAAGTTTATGAGCTCTATTACAAATACTAAAGCATTTTTATCTCATAAAGATGCAGAGCAAGATAGAAATGAAGGAACAAGAACATATAGTCCAGAAGCTTCCTATACAGAAGCAATTGATAAATATCGCCCTCTTCCTAATAACCCTTCATTTGAGATTCCATCTTTTGTTTTACCTATATCTGAAGTAAATGTATACACAGCAAACCCTGATATAAAAATTGCAGCATTTTTTTTAACCAAAGATAAAGTAGTTTTTTGTGTACATCCTCAAATATTAGATGCGCAAAAATTTCCATCAAAGCTTAAAGAAAAGTTTGAAAAACCTCCTTTTCAATTATCAGTTACACCAACTGCATCAACTCGCTCAGTAGTTGTTATGAATCATGAAGATATGCCTTCATTTGGAATGAAACTTCATTTTCCATTTAAAATTTCAAGGTTTCAAAGAAGAGTTACAGATGCTCATGTTAAACTTGGCATCTCTTGTACAAAAGAAGTTCAAAGGGGAATTGATGAAAATAAATTACCCCCCCGCTTTGCATTAATTAGAGATACTATTGGTATTTCTTTAAAAAAATTTCCTGAAGATGATTGTTCCGCTGGATTTCTCGTTCGTGAAATGACTCCATATCCTTATACAAAAGATTCAAGAGAAATAATTCCAGGATTTGCTTTATATGGCAATTGTTTAACCAATCCTAAAAAATTACCTTACATTGTAGAACTTATAGAAATGCTAGGTGAAAAAGATCCTAAAAAATTTACTTTGGAAAATATTTATTTTCCAATAATACAAGCTTTTATAGAAGGCTATAAAAACTTAGGTGTACTATTTGAGTTACATGGACAAAATACTTTAATAGAATATGACAAAGAAACAGGAAGACCAACACGTATTGTAATGAGAGATTCAACCAGCCTTTGTATTGATAAAAATCAAAGAAAACGCTTAGGTCTTTCAAGTGATCAATTTAGTTATGGCCTTATCGAAGATCCTGAACTAGTTAAGCATAAATTAAGTCAAAGATATGATTATTTTATGGGACACCATTTCTTTGAATATTTAGCTACTACTCTTGAAAAACATTTTAAAATACCTAAAAATGAAATATACCAAGCTTGTAAAGATGAGTTCAAACGTCTTTTTCCAGAGCACGAACAATATATGCCAAAAACTGTATATGAATTTTCTGATAAAAGAGACCCTGTAACTGGAAGTCCTGTATTAACTGATTCAAAAAAAGCTCCTTTATGGCGTCCTTAAAATCATTATTGAAAAAGATGAAAAACCTATCTGGAGATAGTCCATCTTTTTCATAAAAATTTATTTTACTATAGATTCATCTAGACAAACAGGCCCAAATCCAATAGGAAGTAGTTCATATAGATATTTTTCTTGATAATTTTCTAAATCAATATCACTCATAATAACTAACATATTTGGATTGAACTCATATAAACTTTGTCTGCAATTACCACAAGGAGATCCATTTTTTGTTCTAAGAACAATTGCAACAGCTATAATCTCTTGATTTTCAACTATTGAATTTCCTCTGTTATTTTCTGATATTGCTTTAGCAATAGCACTTCTCTCAGCGCAAATGGTATTCCCAAAAGCTGCATTTTCATAGTTACATCCAGAATGTATTTTCCCATTTTTTAATAAAACAGCAGCTCCAACTTGAAATTTTGAATAGGGAGAATATGCATAAGTTCTAACTCTTGCAGCTTCTTTTAAAAGTGTTACTTTTATGTCTTTTGATAAATTATTAGCTTTAAGTTCTATTGTTGTATTTATTTTATTTATGGGCTCTTGATTTTCTTTTTTCCAATTTTTTAAATTTTGCAGCTCAACATCATTTATTTTTTTTTTATAATTATTTAGATAGGAAAAATCATCTAAAAAACCCTCTTTTAATAATGAATTTTCATAATTTAATGAATTTTGTAAAATAGTAATTTCATCTTCATTTTTTTCTAAATTACTATTAGGTAGAGATCCTAAATTTAATAAAAAAACTAAAAAAACACTCAAAAACATAAAAAACCTCCTAAAAAGTTGATGATTTAAAGAAGCTAAAACATTATATTATTTCATATCAACTAAAATTAAAAAAAAAACGGGAACTTAAATATGTTTAATGTGTATAACTTTCCAATAGCTTGTTCAATTATAGCATTGCTATATGGATGTTTTTTAATTTATAACGTTCTTACTAAAAATAGTGGAACTGATGAAATGAAAGAAATAGCTGGAGCCATTCAAGATGGTGCTAAAGCTTATCTGAATAGACAATACAAAATGATTGCCTTAGTTGGAGTATTTGTATTTTTACTTTTAACATGGCAGCTAAGTTTGCTCTCAGGAATAGGGTTTGTAATTGGATCTGTTCTATCGGGCGTTGCTGGATATATTGGAATGAACATATCCGTTAGAAGCAATGTAAGAGTAACTCAAGCAGCTCATGAAGGCCTTCAAAAAGCTTTGTCAATAGCTTTTAAAGCAGGAAGTATCACAGGTCTTTTAGTTGTATCGCTAGCGCTGCTTGGTATTACAATTTACTATATGATTTTAAAAAACATGAATCTTGATCCTAAAGTTATTTTAGAATCGTTAATATCGCTTAGCTTTGGAGCATCTTTAATATCTATATTTGCAAGACTAGGTGGTGGTATTTTTACAAAAGGAGCTGATGTTGGAGCTGATTTAGTAGGAAAAATTGAAGCTGGAATTCCTGAAGATGATCCAAGAAATCCAGCAGTAATAGCTGATAACGTGGGTGATAATGTTGGAGATTGTGCTGGTATGGCAGCGGATCTTTTTGAGACCTATTTAGTAACAATTGTGGGAACGATGCTACTTGGATCTATCTTTTTTAAAGGTGCTATTCAAGAAAAAATGATGTATTTCCCTCTTGGGATTGGAGCTGTTGGTATATTAACTACCATTATCGGAACTTTTTTTGTGAAACTCTCAAAAAAAGAAAATATTATGGGAGCTTTATATAAAGGATTTATTGTAACTGCTCTTTTATCAGTTTTGGCAATGGGAATTTTAACATATAATCTGTTTGGGTTTAATTCTTGTACAATACATACAATTGATGAAATTAGATTTAGTGGACTTAATTTATTTTATTGTACTATTACTGGACTTTCAGTAACTGGACTATTAATGTGGATAACAGAATACTACACTTCCACAAAATACCCTCCTGTAAGAAGTATAGCTGAAGCATCAAATACAGGACATGCAACCAATATTATTCAAGGGCTTGCAGTTTCAATGAAATCTACAGTATTACCTGTAATTGTAATATCACTTGGAATTTTAATTTCATATTTAAATGCAGAATTATATGGAGTAGCAATAGCTGCTACATCAATGTTATCTGTTGCTGGAATGATAATAGCATTAGATTCATATGGTCCTGTAACAGACAATGCTGGTGGAATTGCAGAAATGACAAATCAACCTAAAAACGTAAGAAAAATAACAGATGCACTAGATTCTGTTGGAAACACAACAAAAGCGATAACGAAAGGTTATGCTATAGCATCTGCTGGATTTGGCTCTCTTGTGCTATTCGCAGCATTCATTGAAGATTTATCACACTATTTCCCAAAATTAGAATGTAACTTCTTCTTGCAAGATCCATATGTATTAATTGGATTATTTTTAGGTGGCATGCTTCCATATCTTTTTGGAGCTCAAGGAATGACAGCCGTTGGAAAAGCAGCCTCTGCTATTGTTACTGAAGTTAGAAGACAATTTAAAGAAATGCCAGGAATCCTGACAGGTAAAGAAAAACCAGATTATGGAACAGCTGTGGACATTCTAACTAAAGCTGCGATTAGAGAGATGATAATTCCTTCTTTAATTCCAGTTTTTGCACCATTTGTTGTATTTTTCTCAATGTATTTAGTAGTAGGAATTGAGCAGGCCTTTGTAACTGTAGGAGCTCTTCTTTTAGGAACAGTAATTACAGGTATGTTTATGGCACTATCTATGACTAACGGCGGCGGCGCTTGGGATAATGCTAAAAAGTATATTGAAGAAGGACATCATGGTGGCAAAAACTCATTTGCACATAAAGCAGCAATTACTGGAGATACAGTAGGCGATCCCTACAAAGATACAGTTGGACCTGCTATTAATCCTTTGATAAAAATAATTACAATATCTGCACTTTTACTTCTTGCGATATTGTCAAAATCTTTTTAAAAAAAATAATTGTTATATTTAAAAAAACTCTTCTAAGTTAACTTAGAAGAGTTTTTTATTATAATTTAAGAAAAAACAAAATGAGCACAGTTACATCATATATAAATCAATTTTCAATCATATAATGTTTATATTAATTACCTCCCACCATTTGAACTATCTAATCTTAGATTGCTACAAAACAGCTTAAAAATTTTAGATGAAAAAAGTATAGATAACAAAATTCATAAAACAGTTGAAAAAATTAAAACACTACTTGGTTTTTTATTTTCTTCTTGCTTTGCTCTATTTGGTTCATATGGTTTAAAAATAGCTTTAAATTCTCCTACTATATATCTAATTGAAAAAATTGCAGCATCTTCTTTTTATAGTCTTTTTATAATAGTTTCTTTTTTGATTTTTTATAGTGTATGGAATAGAGAATCTAAATCTTCTAACTATTATTAAGAATTAAAGCCCTTTTAAAAGTATTAAAAGGGCCTTTAAAAAGTTGAAATTATTTTACTTTTTTGTAATTAAAAATTTTTCCATCATGATCTACTGTAAGACCAGTTATATTATTATTTTCATCATATGAAAATTTAACATTTACAGGCATTACTTTTAAGAAAAAGTCATAGTCTGATGATGGATATAATTTAACTGCAGGGTAATATCCTGTTTTAAACATTAAAGTTGATAAATGCCCTAAATCTAACATTGAGATTTTAATATCTCTTTCCCCTTCATCATTTTTATAATCACCTATGAATTTATAAAGCATTAAAGGCATTAATGTTGCTTGTTGTCTATATTCATTCAAATGCCATTTTTTATTTAGAACATGTTTACCAATATCAGATATATTAGCAGATGAATTTGATACAATAACAACACCTATTTCTCTTTGAGGACAAAACCCAACAAATACTTGCTGTCCACCTACAATTCCACCATGATAGATTATTTCAGGGTTATACTTGTAAGCTATATTCCACTCAAGTCCAACATCTAAATATGGAAGATCTTGAGGGCATCTATCTATTAATGCCGTTTGCAAAACATCAAATAAATCTGATTTATAATAGCCTAAGTTTGCTTCAATAAATCGAGCTAAATCCTTAGCGCTTGATTTTAGAGCTCCATTTCCCTCAAAAGTACTAATACCCCAATGTGGAACTTTTTTATCTCTAATATGAGCATCTGCATACCTTTGTAACATATCATCTGTAAACTTTACTCTAGTATCATTCATATCTAGTTTAGATGTAATTTTTTCGATTAATAGCTCTTCAAAGTTTTTTTGAGAACTTAATGTTAAAGCATGGCATAAAAAACCAATGCATACATTAGAATATTGATATTTAGATCCTGGAGCATATTTTAATTCATAATTACTTAAATAAGTATAAAACTCTTCATAAGAATATTTACAAAATGGGTTATATAAATCATTAGGATAAAAATTATCTGGCAAGTATGGAAAACCTGCTGTATGAGTTGCTAAATTTGCAAGTGTTATTTTTTGCCCCAAGTATGAAGGAGTTCTTACATGAGGTGGCATAAATTTTTCAACTGGATCGTCCATTCTAACATCTCCATCTCTTACCATTATTGCAAGAAGTAAAGATGTAAAAATTTTAGTAATAGAGCCTGTCTCAAATATTGTATTCTCATCCATTAATTTATCATTGTTAATCCCTAATTTTCCATTTTTGTAAAAGATTGTTTTATCTTTTGAAATAATTCCAATTACCATTCCTTGAGAGTGCCCTTCTTCAATAGATTTATCTATCAAGCTTTGAATTTCCTCACCCGTTATTGAAAATGCAAAAAAGGGAATAAATAATAATAATAAAATTACTGATTTTATTTTTTTCATAAAATATCTCGCCTTAGTTAAATTTAAAAAATAGAAAGAGATTATATATGGATTTTTAAATAATAACAAGATTGCTGAAATACAAAGTAAAAAAAATGAAATAAAGCAATGACTCTTAAATAAATAGATATAAAACTTAATTAATTATTTTTTTTAAGATATCATGAGTTAGATGCCATTTTAATATTGGTGAATTATTATGAGTATCTATGCAGGTGCACCCAGCATTTTGAATTTGAATTTCAATATTATTAGAATTTAATAAAAATGAAATAATATTTTTAATGGAAGGTAAATGTCCTGCAATAAATACTCTTTGATATTGATTTATGAAATTAATTGTATCTTTTGGATCTGCCATTGGGTTCACAAAATCCGATGTAATGATTTTCTCAACATTAAAATTAAATTCTTTTGCAATAATATTAGCAGTTTGAATAGATCTTTTTTTTCCACTACATATTATAACATCAAAAGAAACATTCAATTTTTTTAAAGCCCTAGCGCTTATTCCAACATTTTTTATTCCTTCCTCTGATAAAGATTCCTCTATCTCTATTTCTTTGGTATTAGCAAGTCCATGTTGCATTAAATATAAATTCATAAAATCTCCTATTTCAAATTAAATATATTTTTAGTTAAAACAAAATGGAATATTTTTTAAATGAAAAAAATATGTATTTTTACTATTCTTAACTATTTAATCAAATAGTAATAGGTTTATAAAAAATGCTAAGAGAATTTCTAACATATGTTACATACCCAAAAAAAATAAAAAAAGCACCTCATGGAGAACATAATAATCTTGTTATAGATAAGTATAAAATATCCATAAATGATGTTTCTCCTATCAATGGTTCTATAGTTGAATATAATAATGATTATTTATTTATTTTTAGAATCAACGAAAAAAAAGATAAAACATATTTAGGAATATGTTTATTAGATGAAAAATTCAAACAAAAAACTCCTTATAAAGTAATCGATTCAAACACCTCAACAGCTGAAGACCCTAGAATATTTAAAAATGGATCTAGTTACTTTATTGTTTATAACGATAAATTATCTATAAAACATTTTTGTAGAGCAATGTTCATTGCAAAGTTAGATGAAAATTTTAATATTGAATATAAAACATGTTTAGATTTGCATATCAAAGCCGTTGAAAAAAACTGGGTCCCTTTTGTTGATAATAATAAAATTTTATTATCTTATAATCCAATGCCACATAAAGTAATGCATTTAAAAGATCCAAAGATTAACAATCTTTTGCATTTATGTTATGAAAACAACCCTTGCTTTTCTAGATTCTTTTGGGATTATGGTACCCCAAGAGGAGGAACTCCAGCTATTTTAATAGATGATATGTATTTATCTTTTTTTCATTCATCTTTTGGAAAAAGCGATCCGAAGTGGTATGTGATGGGTGCCTATCTTTATGACTCTAAAGAACCGTATAAAGTAAAAAAGGTATCTAAACATCCTATTATCTTCGGAAAAAGAAAATCTATTTTTTCAGTATTTCCATGTGGAATTGCAATTAGGAAAAAAAATAAAAAAAATCAAATAATTATCTCTTATGGAGAAAACGATATTATTACTAATGCATTAGTTATTGACAAAGATAAGTTGTATTCTCAAATGAAAGATGTTTATTAATTTTATTTTGATAATTCAAATATCCAAGTACTAAAAAAATAACATATCTTCCCATTTGCGAAGCTATTGGATAATGATCAACAAGACCAATTAATAAATAAGCTATAAATATTGAAAATAGTGTAATCCCCATAGAATCTAAGCTATACTTATAGGCGTCCTTTAATATAAAAAATATTAATAAAAGAAAAGAACTTACACCTAAAATCCCTATTTCAGAAAAAATCAACAAATAAATATTGTGAACATTAGCTCTTTCAACATTTTTATCTATGGTATAATTATCTCTTTTAATTATAAAATTTCTAAATCCAATCCCTCTTATTGGTCTTTTTTTTATCATTTTAAATGAAGTATTTTGAAGATCATATCTTACTTTACTACTACTATCATTTAATTCTTTTGCTTCAAGTGATTGTTTTTTAAATAATATAAGCCCTCTTTCTATTAAAAGAGGCGAAAATAAAGTTATACTAAAAAAACTACAAAATAAAAAAAATAAAAAAACATTTTTTATCTTATATCTTTTTTTGATCATTAAAAAAAACCATAAAATGCTAGATAAAAAATATGCTATAAAAGCACTTCTTGAAAAAGTTGTAATGAGTGCGATAATTTGAAGTAGTAAAAAAAATGAGAGTAAATATTTCTGTGATTTTTTTACTTTTTCTATTAAAACCATTGTAAAAAAAGAGCTTATTAATAAAAAACCTCCAAGCATATTAGAATGATAAAACAAAGCTTTACTTCTTATAATTTGTCCATCACTAATATTTTTTATGAAAAGTTTTAAAATATTAATCTTATTTTGACTTACATAAATAATATCAGAGCCTAAAAAGTTTTTTCCAAAAACAGGTTCTGGTAAAAAACTAATCCCAATAGATCCTTGGTTTATAAATTGAGCAATTGCAAGAACCGAAGAAAATAAAGCTAAAGGTAATATTACTCCTACAAGAACTTTAACTAATATTTTTTTATTTCTCTCAAAATATTTAGTTTGAAAAAAATAAAAAGTTGAAGCCGCTAGGTATAATTTAACAATATCATAGTATGCTTTGTGATGATTATTACCATCAGAATAAATAAGTGAAAATCTTGCAATCATTAGATAAATTATTAAAAAAATATTTTCTTTTGAAAAAGAAGTAATTTTTCTTTTTTTATAAAAAAAATAAGCAAAAACAGAAATTATAAGTACATCAACAAAATGAAAATAGGTAGTAAAATAGCTAAATGAAGTTTTATTAAATTTATGAAAAACAAATCTTACTAAACCCGGAAGAGTTAATAAAACAATAATATAACTTATTAAAAAAATATACTGCTTTAAAAATATGTTGAATTTAAAATTTTCTTTTCTAAGATACATTTTTTAACTTTATTGAGATATATTTTAACATTTTATCATTGATTAAATTTTTAAAAAAATCAACTTTAAATCTTTTTTTTTAAAATAGCTATTGTCAAAAAATATTAAAATCTTTTTAATCTCTTAAATAAAAAAACATATGACTACTTTTGATATTTTTTTAAATAATTCTTTATTTTATTCAAAAAGCTTTTGCAATGATACAATATCTTTCATTGAAAAAAACACAAGACAAAGTAGATGTCAGGCAAAACGATATATATC
>JAAKFI010000019.1 GCA_011065125.1 Candidatus Anoxychlamydiales bacterium
TATTTTGTCGATACATGCCAGAAGGGGAGCTCTGATTTCTCTTCCCTCATATGTATACGTTATTTCAGGATTATATTTTCCTGCTGTTTTTGCAGCTAATGTTCCTAAAGAGGCAACTGAAGATGAAAACATAATTTATTTCCTTTTTTATGATATTAATTTATTATTATTATAATAATTATATGCTTTTTTTTATTTTATTTAAATATAATAATTAACCATTAACTCGCAACTATCTATGTATTAAATGGTTGAAGTGATTATTAATTTATTTATTTTCTATAATTATGTAATTAAAAAAGGTAATATCGGATGATTACAAAAACATAAAAATTATTTTAATATAATCTAATTTTTGAATCAATTACTCGAAAATATTAATTAATTTACTAAATGAGGTGTCTAAATCATTTTTCTTAAAGATTATAAGATTGAATAAGTTGGATATGAGAATGGTGTTAAATTTAGCTAACTAATACTAATAAGTCCTTCGCCGATGGTAGTATGCACAAGAGTATGCGAGAGTAGGACGCTGCCAGCTTATTTTTTTTATATCTTACAAGTTAATTACAAAACAAAAAACCTAAGGATTTAAGTCCTTAGGTTTTTTTTTGCTTTTATTTTGTTATGAGTTTATTAAGAAGTTTTACATTGATATAGCATCTAGAAATATAAAGGCAATACTTACAATTGATATTACTTTGCAATAGCTTGATAGAAGTGTGTTTGCAAAGTCATAATATTATTCTTATTTTAATATTTAATTTTGTTTATTTGTATTTCGATTAAATATCATGTGTTTTTTTTATTTTTAGATTTATTTTAATTAGGTTTTAAGGTTATAGTTTAACAAAAAAAAATAAGTTAAGATGTCTAATATCATTACAGTATTAAGCCCAAATCCACTAGATTTTGAAAGAGATGAAGTTACCAGAGATTTTAGTAAATTTGTAGCTGCATTTGGAGTTCGATTTTATGAGAATTTTAATTTTAATGTAATTGTTAACATGAAGTTGGATGGTCAATTTAGATTTTATAACACTGTTGTTTTTATAGATTGTGAAGTTGAAGATATTCAATGTTTTGGAAATGTTATACTTATTAATTCTTTTGCTAAAATTATTGAAGCTCCACATCTTTATATTGGTTCTTTTTCTCATGTTTTAAATTCATTTAATTGTAATAGAGTATCTATGTTACTTTGTTCTGAAGTTTATACTTATAAATTAAATCATTTACCAATGGTTAGATTTCCAAAAAGATAATTAATAAATTTTATTATTGTAAAAAAGTTATTATTTAAAGTTATTAAGTTTAATGAATTTTAAAAACCTAGTTAAAAGAATTTAACTAGGTTTGTTAATTTGAATTTATAGATGTTAAAACTCATCATAATCATCTGGGTTTGGCTCTGCTTGATAATCTTCTGGATTTTGTTCTAAATTCTGCTGTGCTGCAATTTCCATTTCTTGTAGTTCTAATGCTAATCGCTCATCTCCTTGTTCCGCTTCTAATGCTCTTGCAATTTCAGCATCAGCTTCTTCTTGTTCATAGCGATTTGCTACTGCTTGGGCTGCTTCTAAACCTTCTAGTTCTTTTTTACCTTCAGCATAGATTAATGCACTTGCTAATCCTGCAATTGATCCGCTTATTAGAACAGTTGGTATTATTCCAAATGTAAAAATGGCAATTGCTACAGCGGCAGTTGCAGTAGCTCCCGAAGTCATTTTGTTACATTGGTGAAGGTTTAATCTGTTAATTCCTAATCTAAATGTTTCTATTGTTCTGAATTGATCTCTTATAGGATTTGCCATAATATAATTATCCTTATAGTTAAAGTTATTAATTGATTTTTTTTAATTAAATTATAATGTAAATAGGATTAAACGACAATTTATAATTATTTATGTAACTAATTACAAACACTTAAGTTGTTGGTGATTAATAAATAAAAACACTAATAATTAAAATTAAAAAAAATGTTTATAATTTATCAGTTTATTTCGCAAGATATATTGTTTGATTTAAGAAGCTAGTTTCTTCTCTTTTTTAACAATATAGCCTTGCTTTAGCTCTTCTTGATAAACTATCCAAAGACCAGAGATTACCACTAAAGTAGACAATAATATTAATGGGTTTGGAGGGGTTTTTAGTAAAATCCATTCACTTAATGAGGCAAAAATTGGACTTAAAAGACCTACAAAAGACATAAAAGTAGCTGTATATTTTTTCAATAGATAACCGTATAAGTTATAACATATTACATTGGAAATGATTGTAATAGCAAAGATTCCTTGAAAAAACCCAAAGGTTTGAGTCGGATTGATTGGAATTGGTACCCAAGCATCAAATAAATAAGAGTGGATTAAAGCAAAAATGCCTCCAAGGAACATAGCATAGCAATTAGCAGTAAGTGGGGATAGTGTGTTGTTTCTAACAAGGAGTCTTAAAAGGACCCATCCATATACTGAAAATAAAGTAGCTCCTATAACCGCAAGTTCTGGAAGTGAGAAAATAAAGAAAGATTTTGTAAGTTCACTGCCATTAGATTGTATGAAAAATATAGGCATCACTCCTATAAATCCAATAATCATACCCAACCATTTTTTCTTATTCATTTTCTCTTTAAAATGAATATAAGAAAATATAGCAGCGAAAAAAGGTGTTAAAGAATATATAAAACAGGTTTTAGAAGCAGATAAATGCTTTAATCCATAAAACTCTAGCGCATTTGTGAAGTACATAGCAGATATTGCAAGTACAATAATTGGAAGAATTTGAAGTTTTGAGATTTTTAATTTTTTTCTTTTTTTTATGAATAAATATATAAAAATTATAAAAGAAGCAAAAAGCATTCTAGAGGCTGTGAAAAAAAGTGGAGTTGATGATTCAACAGCGATTTTTCCAATTGAAAAACAGCTAGACCAAATAGCGAATAATAGGAATGGTAAAAACATTTTTTAGCCCTGTTCTAAGTTTTAACATTCTAACATAAAAAACTTCCTAATACAAATAAACAAAAAATTTGAAATTTAGATTATAAGTCATTATTAAAAAGTATTAGTGAATTTTAATTAATCTATCTTTTCTCAAGTTATTTTTTATATTTTCTTGATATAGTATTCTTGCGATATTATCTAAGTGAACAGATATATTGATGCTTTCACTTTTATATCCAATAGTTTCTATTTCAAATTTTTTTTCAAGATATGTTTTTAATACTTTATCTTGGTAATTAACATATGGTTGATTAATATCATCAGATTGGATATCAAATAATGTTAATAGATCTTTTAGAGGCTTTATCAGTCTGTCATTTATAAAATATTCAATTGAATAAACATTATAGATGTAAAAAAAAGTTATTTTATAGAATATATTATTTAAAATTTAATTTTTTGAACCAAGAATAATCTTATGAAAAGACTGTTTTTTATTTTTTTTATGATTTTTGCAAAAAATTTATTTCCAATTGATTTTTTTATAAGTTTTGAAGAGTTAGAAGATCAAATAAAATTTAATATTCAAACTATAGAAAAACAAAACTCTATCAGGAAAATTTTAATTAATGATTTTGAAATTATTCAATTGCATCCCCAAAAAGGTATAATGAATATTTACACAAAATTTGATAAAACAGCTCTTATGGCTGTTGGTTTTTGCATGGGAGATAGATTGTTTAATAAAAATCTATTTCAAAGAGGTATTTATAAAGTTTATATCAATGATGATTTTATGGGAGAATTAAACTTTGAAAATGATTTTGTAAATTTTAGTAATAATATATAAATAATTTCTTAAATTAAAATTTTTTATTATTATTTTTAATTAATTTACATGAAATCGACAATATCAAATGTTATAAATGTAGCAAGTTCTATATTTGGTAGAGTTATTGGGTCTTTCAGTAGTTAAAATTGTCTTTGATAGTATTATTTTTCCTGTGCTTGAAGCTAGATCTGTGGCTGGTGCAGTAATTAGTCCTAGAATTTTCTTTCCAAAGGAACATGCTGCTGCCGCTATTTATGAGGGTTGGTAAGAATTTTGTGTTAACTATAAAGAGGGGATATGCTTTTTTTGCGCCTCTTTTTATATTGAAGTAATTATTAAATAAAAAAATAATTTTTCTTTCTAATCACTTTATGACTTTATATGCTTTTATTAAATTACTAGTGAACTTAATTTCATAGATGTTATAATTTTGTTAAAAAAAAAGAATTGTAAAGCAATATGAATGAAATGTTTTTTTTACTGCATGTTTTTAGTGTTATCTTTTTTGTTTTTATAGCTCTAAAAATTAATAAAAATTATCTTATTGCTTTAATCATAATTCAAACTCTAATTGCTAATCTTTTTGTGATAAAACAAATTACTCTATTTGGAAAAATAGTTACATGTACTGATGTATTTATTGTAGGTATAATTCTTTCTCAAAACATTTTGCAGGAATACTATGGAAAAGAAGAGGCTAAAAAAACAATTTATATATCTTTTTTTTCATTAATATTTTTTTTAATAATGTCAAAAATTCATCTTTTTTATATTCCAAATATTTTAGATACTACAAATAATGCTTTTGAAGTTATTTTAAAAAATAGTCCAAGGATAATAATAGCGTCTATTTTTGTTTTTTTTTTAGTGCAAAGAATAGATATTTTTATATTTGGATTTATAAAAAATGCATTTAAAGGAAAATTTTTACCTTTAAGGATGTTTTTATCAAATACTTTATCTCAATTTATAGATACTGTTTTATTTAGTTTTATTGGACTTTATGGGATTGTTAGTAATATTTTAGATGTGATGTTATTTAGCTTTTTAATAAAAGTAATTGTAATTACAATAGCTTCTTCTTTTATGAGTATTACAAAAAAAATTATAAAAAAAGAAAAAATAAGTGTTTAAGTTCGAAATTGTCCATAAATCAAAAAAATCAAATGCTAGAGTTGGAAAAATATATACACCACATGGAGTAATTGATACCCCGAATTTTGTAGCAGTTGGGACAAATGGATCTATTAAAGCAATCGATTCTAAAATGGTAGAATCTCTTAATCTCCAGCTTATGTTTTGTAATACATATCATCTTTTATTGCAGCCTGGATCTGATGTTATTAAAAAAGCAGGTGGTATTCATAAATTTATAAATAGAAATATGCCAATTATTACAGACTCTGGTGGGTTTCAAGTATTTTCACTCGCTTATGGCGGAGTTGCAAATGAACTAAAAAGTAAAGGAACCAAGAAATCAGATGGTTCGGTTTTAAAAATTACAGATGATGGAGTTACATTTAGATCTTATAGAGATGGCTCTAAAATGCTTTTAACTCCAGAAATCTCTGTTCAAGCTCAAAAAGATATAGGAGCAGATATTATTATTCCATTTGATGAACTTCCTCCTTATCATATGAGTTTTAAAGATTTAAAAATATCGTTAGATAGAACACACTCATGGGAAAAAAGATCGTTAGATTATCATTTAAAAAACAGAAATAACCAAGCTATGTATGCTGTTGTTCACGGTGGCATCTCAAAAGAACTTAGAGAAAAAAGTGCTAAATACTTATCTAGTTTAGATTTTGATGGGTATGCTATTGGTGGAAGTGTTGGAAAAAACTTAATTGAAATGATAGAAATGCTGAAATTTACAATGAATAATATCCCTCAAGACAAACCAAATCACTTGCTGGGTATCGGGGATATTAAATCTCTTGATCTATCAATCCCAGAGGGGATTGATACTTTTGATAGTTCTTATCCAACAAAAGCTGCAAGACATGGAACATTGCTTTGCAAAAATAAAAATATAAAAATCACCAAAAGTATAAATATATATAACAACAGTCCAATTGATAAAAGTTGCACTTGTTATACTTGTAAAAATTATAGCTTATCTTATCTGTGTCACCTATTCAAAGCAAAAGAGCTAAGTGCTTATACTCTATCTTCTATTCATAATTTACATTTCATGATAAATTATATGTCTGAAATAAGAGAAAAAATTTTAAATGATGAGATTTAATTATTTTTCTCTTTAAGATGTATTAAATTTGATTCTTTTTATAGAATAAAAATTAAGAATAAATAAAAATAAAGTAATTTGTAATATTTAGGAAGTATTTATGGATTTAAAAAATTTAGATGTTTGTTTTAATAGAGCAATTAAAAATTCATTCCAAAAAAAGAAACTCATTTTAACTTTTTTTACTCTTTTTTTATGTTCTTTTTTATTTGTTTTTGCTTCATCTATTTCTTTTTTGAACTCTTCATTTGCAAGACTCGCATTATTATTCTTGCCTGTTTTTTTAAGTTTTACTCTTTTATTTGTTCTTGGGATTGTTTTAATTAAAATTTATGTAAATGAAGTTAAAAATATAAAACTTAATTTTTTAAATCTATTAAAAGATTTAATCTTTTCTATCAATAAAAGTATTTCGCTTTCTTTTTCTTATATTTTAGTTTTTTTAATTTTATTTATTATTTTTTCTATTTTTGTATTTGTAAAAGAAATCCCTCATATTGGGGCGATAGTTGGATCTATTTTATCTTTTATTCCTTTTTTAATTGTGATGTTATCTATTATCTTATTAATTGCAAATATGCTTACCTTATTTTTTTTATCACCGATTATAACACTATCTAACATCAAAAGTTTGAAAATTATAAAAGAATGCTATCAAAATTTTAAAAATAATATTTTTTTAAATATTTTATTTTTTTTAATAGCAATACTACCAGGTGTTTTTATTATAATTTTACTTAGCATATCTACAAAGATTACAAATTTAAGCTATGTTATTGAAACTAATATTGTGTCTTTCTTTATTAAAAATTTAATTATTGCTCTGCAATATAGTATATTTTTAACTCCTGCTATTATTTTTTTCTTTAATTTTGCGGCGGAAGGATTTAATTTAGTAAAAAAAATAGAGGCCAAATAGTGGCTAAATTAATATTTTTAGGGACGGGGGCATCTTCTGGAGTTCCAGAAATTGGTTGTAAATGCAATGTTTGTAGTTCTTCTTCAAAATTTAATAAAAGACTAAGACCATCTTGTCTTATAAAAATTGATAACAAAAACATTTTAATAGATCCAGGTCCAGATTTTAGGTTACAAGCATTAGATCATAATATAGAGCATATAGACGCTATTTTAATTACCCATATACATTATGACCATATCGCAGGTTTAGACGATTTAAGAGCATTAAACAGGCTTCAACACTCTAAAATAAAATGCTATTTATCCAAAGATAGTTATTTAGAAGTAAAAAAAAGATTTAATTATCTTTTTGAAAATCACAATACTTTAATAGAATCTGCTAAATTTGATTTTCATATATTGGAAGAAAGTAGTGGAGATTTTAAAATTGATGGCATCAATTTTTCTTACTTTAGATATTATCAAAATAAACAGCATGATGTTTTAGGGTATAGAGTAAATGATTTAGCATATATTACAGATATTAAAATATTCAAGGATGATATCTATGACTTTTTAAAAAATTTAAATTTTTTAATACTTAGTTGCTTAAGGTTTAAAGAATCTCCTGTGCATTTTCATGTAAAACAAGCAAAAGACTTTGCTAAAAAAGTTAATGCTAAAACTACGTATTTAACACATATGGCTCATGAAATTGATTATGATACTTTAAAAAAAGAGTTAAATGATAAAATTCAACCAGCCTATGATAATTTAGAGATTAATTTTTAAGGATTTTTTATGAATGAAAACAATATTTTTCAACAAACTGGAAGAACAAGACTATTAGAGCTTACTGATAATAAAAATGCTCTTTTAATTGGTGCATTTGAATTTCCTAAAGATAAAGGGACTTGCATAGAAAATTTAGAAGAATTAAATAGTTTATCTGATACTTTTGGTCTAGATACGATAGATAAGATTAGTGTGCATTTAAGAAAAATAGAGTCTTCAACTTATTTAGGTTCTGGAAAAGTGCAAGAAATAGCAGATATTGTTAATGAAAAAGATATTGTAGTTGTTATCTTTGATATGGACATTGCTCCTCATCAACAAAGAAATTTAGAAAAAAAGATTAAAGTAGCGGTTATAGATAGAACCGAGCTTATACTTTCTGTTTTTGCAATACATGCAAAAACAAAAGAAGCTAATATGCAAATAAAACTTGCACAATTTAAATATGAATATCCAAGATTAAAAAGAATGTGGACTCATTTATCGAGACAAAGAACAGGCGGTGCTAGCGGTGGTTTCTTAAAAGGTGAAGGGGAAAAACAAATTGAAATTGATAGAAGAATTTTAAAAACAAAAATTTCCAAAATATCTAGTGATATTAAAGATATAAAAAAACAAAGAGAATTAAATAGAAAACAAAGAGAAAAAGCTAAAATTCCAACGTTTGCAATAGTAGGATATACCAATGCTGGGAAATCTACTTTAATGAATGCACTTACTAATGCAAATGTTTTAGTAGAAGATAAGCTCTTTGCAACTTTAGATACAACTACTAGAAGATATATTCTTTCAAATCAACAACAAATCCTTTTAATAGATACTGTGGGATTTATAAGAAAACTTCCTCACTTATTAATAGCTTCTTTCAGATCAACTCTTGAGGAAATAACATTTGCAGATATCTTAATTCATTTAGTAGATGTATCTTCAAAAGCAGCAATGGAGCATACAAAACAGAGCTACCAAATTTTAAAAGAATTAAATGCTGAAAACATACCTATTATTACAGTTTTAAATAAAGTAGATAAATTAGAAAATAAATCAATCATTACCTATTTTAAACTAAATTACCCAAATGTAATTGCAATATCAGCTCTGGAAAAAAAAGGATTGGATGAATTAGAAGAAAAAATTGAAGAGACAATTGCTTCTATTAGAAAAATTGTAAAATTAAAAATTCCTCAAAGTTACTATAAACTAGTAGCGGCGCTTATTAAAGATAGTAGAGTAATCTCTACAGATTACGATGCAAATGATATTATCTTAGAAATAGAAATCCCTAAAATGATCTATTCTAAAGTATCCCAGTTTGAAATTTAATTATTATACAAATCTTTTTTTAATAATAGTTGCTAAATAAAAACGATGTAAAAGTTCTGATCCATAAAGGACTATGTTTCCAAACATTAAATAATAAAAATTAGTATTAGTAATTTTATCTTTAAAATATGATGAATTTATAAGTTCTGATGGTGATTCCATTGGATCGGTTTTTTTTATACGCATAATAGGAGTCATAAACATTATCACTATAATAGACATGAAGATAAGTAAAAATTCTCGATAACTTTGAGGCATATGCAGTATGTTTTTAGAGATTATTTTAATTGCTAAATAAGCTTTTCTTATTATAAGACTTGGGTGATTAGCATATCTTTCTTGATAATTTAACAGTAAAGGAAGCTTTAAAAATACAATTTGATTGTTTCTTTCTAAAAAACCCTCTGGAAGTTCAAGACAGTAATTATTACCTAAATCAAGAGTTCTTAATAAAGGTAATTCAGCTGCGAAATTATTAGGCAAAACAGCAAAGTTATTGTTAGATAAATTTAACCACCCTACATTTCTAAAAAGATTCAATTCTTCAGGTATTCTAGTTAAACCTAAATTCGATAAATTTAATTCCTGTACTTGATCAATTAAGTCTTGATTGTTTTCAAAAAATAACTTTAATCTAGCAACTTTATTATCAACTGTTAATTGCTTAAATTCATCACTATTCATTAAATTTTGCAATTCATCAATGGGTATTCTTTTGCAAAAACTAACCAACTCACCTTCTTTTTTTTCAATATATTCTTTAATAGAGATAGTTTTGAAAAATGCTTTTAAACATTTATTTACAACATCTTCTTTATACTTAAAATCAATAACCCTCCCATCTAGGGATAAACAATCTTCAGGAGCATATTGTGCGAGTAATTTAAAGGAAGTAATAATAAATTCTGCATAGCCCCTTTCATAATTTGGACCTATTTTTTTAGGAATAGTATCTCTTTGTAAAGATAACAAAGATAAATTTTGTAAAGTATTATGTTGTATAGTCATAATTATATTAATATTGTTATTATATTAATTAAGATTATAACGCAAAAAATAATATAATTAAAGATTGCTTTAAAATTAAAGCTAAATTATTGATGTATAAATATATAAATAAAATTAAAATAATGTTTATATGTTCATGTTCTTTAGTTTAAGCAGCTGGGAAACTATTTTTTACAAGTAAAATTACCCCATCTGAAAACATCTCAATTCCAATCAAGCAAATAAGCATTCCACCTAATTTCTCAACAGCAAGTAGTCCTTTATCCCCAAGAATTCTTTTAAGAAAAGATGATGCCAACATTATTATTAAAGAAAGAATCCAAGCAACAAAAAATGCAAGTGATGCTGTAGCTGGGCCTACTTGAGAGGAAAAAATCATAATGGCCGCTATTGTTCCAGGACCTGCAAGTCCAGGGATTGCAAGAGGGATGATAAAAGGCTCTTTTCCAGGAATATCTTTTTTTGTAACAGATGAATCTGTTTTAGGAAAAATTAATGACATAGAAATAATTATAAGTAAAACACCCCCACCAATTCCAAGAGAAGATGGAGAGATACTAATTGCTTTTAGCATTTTAGATCCAAAAAAAGCAAAAGAAAGTAATACTATCAAAGCAATTACAAACTCTATTATAATAATTTTTCTTTGTTTTTTTTCACCATATCGTCCAAGAAGTGACACAAATACGGGTACCATTCCAAGAGCGTTTAATATAAAAAACATAGTAATGGCAGCATCCCAAAAAGAAAGATTAGAAGTAGAATTCATTATTAATCACCTTGTAAAAATTTATTTTAAAATAATACTTTGCAATAATAGATTGTTTAAACTTTTTTTTCCATGGTTTTTTTTTAGTTTTTTGATAATAATATTTCTTATTATTAATATTTTTTAATTATGAAAAAGAAAATTAAGATAGTAACCTTTGGCTGCAAGGCTAATCAATATGAGTCTAAAGCATTTGAAAATCAACTATTATCACTGGGATATGATATTTCAAATGATGATCAATTTGACATATGTATTGTAAATTCTTGCACAGTTACTAAAAACGCTGAAAATACTTTCTTAAAGACAATAAAAAATTTAAAAAATAGTAAAGAAAATTTGAAAAAAAAATATGTTATTTTTGAAAATACTAAAAAAGAAGAGTTTATTAGAAAAGTAGAAATAAAAAATAATATTTTTGATGTTCAGGTAACAAAAAATACAAAAGATTATTTAATAGGTGAAATATGTTAATAAAAATAAGAAATGATCTATATCCTTTTTCTCATAGCTTTGGTAAAACTCTTTTGATCACTAATACAAATTATACACTTCAAGTGTTTCCATCCATGCTAATATTTAAAGAAATAAATAAAGATAAAGAGTTTAAAATACATTTTGACATAAATGGTCCTATTAAAAATTTTTTAGTGATGCAAGATCTAAAAAAAGGAATTGTAAAAATTTCTTTTTTTACAAAGGACGATTTTATTTCTTATAAGATTTTTACATTTGACTCGACAAAAATATTTTTTGAAAAGATTCATTCAAATTCATTAGATTTAAAAATAAATACCACTTCTAAAAAAGTGAAATCTAAATCAACAATTGAACTTCCTATTGAAATAACATCTAATGAAAAAATAATAGAAAAATTATCTTTTGGCTCTCATAAAAAACAAGATATAGATTTAATAAAAAGAAGAGAAGATATTAAAGAAATATTTCCCTTTATTTTTTCACTTTCTCAATTTTTTAAATGTGAAAAAAAATATACTTCTCAAATTTTTAAAAGTATAGAAAAGAAAATAAAAAATAAAGATAAACTGAACCTAGAAGAAGACTTTTTAAATATCTGCAAATCTTTCTTTTTTGATTTTTTTACTCCAAGAATTTTTCATTTTGATTATCAAAATATTTTTAAAGAAAACTTTGGTAAAATAGATCCTATAATCATTTTAAAAGAGTTTTCTAGATTACTTAGAAACACACTTATTTTAGAAGAAAAAGAAAATGTAAATATACTTCCATTGTTAATGAAAGAGTTTTTTTGTGGCAGATTTATAAATGTAAATTTAAATTTTGCAATAATTGATATAGAATGGTCTAAAAAACTCATCAAAAAAATGATTGTAAAACCAAAAGTTGATAAAAAAATTCATTTCAAATTTCAATCTAAAATAGATACTTTTAGAGTAAGAAGTTTTTTAAAAGAAAAAGGAAAAGTTCATAAAAATAACGACTTGTTTTTTCTAGAAAAAAACAAAACATATTTTTTTGATAGATTTCAAAAATAAAATTAATTTGCCAAAGAATACATATGCTTGATATATCTAAACTAATGCATGATTTAGATTACATTTTTGAAAAAAGACATCCTAACCCTCATCTTTTTTTAGGATTGAATAAAGATGTTATTAGAATATTTAATCCAAATATTGAAGATGCTCATTTAATGATATTAAATGAAAAAATGCCTTTAAAAAAAATAGATGATAGAGGTTTTTTTGAATATAAGTTAAATGAAAATATTTCTAAATTTGATTATAAACTCTATTTATCAAATGGTGATTATATTTATGATCCCTACTCTTTTGATCCTATTATTTCAAAAGCTGAAATTGAAAAAATTAAAAAAAATACCACTTCAAATTTATATGATTTTTTTGGGTCGCATGAAATTATCCATGAAAATATAAAAGGTGTAAAATTTACTACCTATGCTCCTAATGCAATTGGCGTTTGCTTAATAGGAGAATTTAATGATTGGCATTCAAAAACTCTGCCAATGAGAAATGTTGATAACTCGGGAATTTGGGAGATATTTATTCCAAATTTGAAAATAAATTCTAAATATAAATATGAAATTACAACTAAAGATAAGAAAGTAAAAATTAAAACAGATCCTTTTGCAAATTATTTTGAATTAAGACCTCATAACTCATCGATAATAACTAAATTTGATTTCAAATTTAATGATGATGATTGGATGCAAAAAAGAAAAAAAAATACTTTATCTAAACCTATTAATATTTATGAAGTGCATCTTCAATCTTGGATGAGGGGAGATGATTATTTTTGCAATTATAAGGATATAGCTAAAAAACTTTGTAATTACGTAAAGGAAATGGGTTATAACTATATTGAACTTATGCCAATTATGGAGCACCCCTTAGATGATTCTTGGGGTTATCAAATTACTGGGTATTTTTCAGTAACATCTAGATACGGAACTATTGATGATTTTAGATATTTTGTAAATTATATGCATAATAATAATATTGGAGTTATTTTAGATTGGGCTCCTGCTCATTTTTGCAAAGATGATTTTTCCTTAGCTGAGTTTGATGGTAGTCTTTTATATGAAACAAAAGAGATTCATAAACAGTGGGATAGTAAAATATTTAACTTTGAAAAAAATGAAGTAAATAACTTTTTAATTTCTAGCGCTTTTTTTTATTTAGAAAAATTTCATATAGATGGACTTAGAGTAGATGCAGTATCTTCCATGATATATCTTGATAATGCAATAGAAAAGGGTAATTGGCAAATTAGAAAAAAAGATAAAAATTATAATTTTTATGCAATTGATTTTTTAAAAAAATTAAATACAAAAATAAAAGAAAAATATCCAGATGTATTAATTATAGCTGAAGAGGCTAGTGAATACCCAGGGGTTACCAATAAAAATGAATTATCTTTTGATCTTAAATGGAATATGGGATTTATTAATGATACTTTAAAATATTTTCAAACAAAGTTTGATAAAAGAAAAGATATGCATAACAACTTAACATTTCAATTGATGTATGCATTTAATGAAAAACACATTCTTTGCTTATCTCATGATGAAGTAGCATTAAATTCTATTTACTCTCAAATGGCAGGCACTAAGGTAGAAAAATTTCAAAATTTAAAACTTCTATATGCTTACATTATGACTTTTCCGGGTAAAAAGCTTTTTTTTATGGGCAGTGAACTTTTAAGTAAAGATCCATGGGATTTTAAAAAGGCACTTAATTTGGATCTTTTAAAACAAAATTTAAATAAAAAATTTCATGTTTTTGTAAAAGATCTAAATCATCTATATTTAAATACAAAAGAGTTATATTTTTATGATTTTTCATTTGATGGATTTAAGTGGGTTTCGTTTGAAGATAGCTCTAGTTGTTTAATTTCATATCTTAGATATTCAGATGAAAAAAAAGTTTTAGTAATTCATAATTTTTCCAATGAAAATTTTAAAAATTATAAATTAAAAATAAAAGATATTAAAAAATTAAATTTAATTTTTAATACAAGTGATCAAAAATATAGCGAAGATAATAATATGTGTGAAATAATAGAAATTGCAGATGATTATATTATTTTAAATATTTCAAAACTTACTTCCTTAATTTTTGAGGCTTAAAGTTGAAAGAGATTAAAGATCAAAAAGAATATATAAACCTTGTAGATGAGTTAATAGAGCATGATGAACATTATTATGTAAAGAACAAACCACTTATTTCTGATTATGAATACGATAGGCTTTTAAACTCCATCCAATCTTGGGAAAAAAAACATCCAGATTTTATTTTAGACTCATCTCCATCACTTAGAATATCTGAAGCATTAACTAAAGGCTTTTTGCATAAAGAGCATATAGAGCCAATGTTATCTCTTGCAAATACTTATTCAATAGATGAAATCACTGATTTTATAAATAGGGTATATAAATTACTTAATAAAAAAGATATAAAATTTACATCGGAATTAAAATTAGATGGTACCGCAATTTCTATTAGATACGATAAGGGAAAGCTAACACAGGCAGTAACAAGAGGAAATGGAAAAATAGGAGATGATGTTACAAATAATATCAAAACAATTAAATCTATTCCACTTACTTTAAAAGGGAAAAACATTCCTGATCTTTTAGAAGTTCGAGGAGAAGTTTTTATGAATATAAAAACTTTTAAAGAGTTAAATAAAAAAAGAGAAGAAGAAGGAAAAGATGTTTTTGCAAATCCAAGAAATGCAGCTGCAGGATCACTCAAGCTTTTAGATCCAAAAGAGGTAAGTAGAAGAAGATTAAATATTATTTTATATGGAATTGCAAATGCCCATAATTATGTAAATTTTCAATATGAAGTTCATAAGTTTTTGCAAAATTTAAATCTACCTACATCAAATGAAAATCACTATAAACTTTGTAAAAGTGCAGATGAAATTGTCTCTTTTGCAAATAGAATAGAAAAAGAGAGAAAGAAATTATTTTTTGAAATAGATGGTATTGTTATCAAGGTAGATGATTTATCAACTTATAAAAAACTTGGCTTTACAGGAAAATTTCCAAGATATGCAGCTGCTTATAAATTCAAACCTGACCAGGCAATTACTACTATTGAAGATATTATTATTCAAATTGGGAGGACAGGGATATTAACCCCTGTTGCTGTTTTAAAGCCTACTTTTTTAGCTGGATCTACAATATCTAGAGCAACTCTTCATAATCAAGATGAAATTGACAAAAAAGATATTAGAATAGGTGATATAGTTATAATTGAAAAAGGAGGGGATGTAATCCCAAAAGTTGTAAATGTTGATTTTTCTAAAAGAAAAAAAAATATAAAAAAATTTAAAATACCAAATAAATGTCCTATTTGTAAAAGTGAAGCTAAACGTTTTGATGATGAAGTGGCTATTAGATGTATAAGTCCAACATGTGCCGGTAAAACTCTTAGAAGATTTCAATTTTTTGCATCCAAACAGGCTTTAGATATAGAACATTTAGGATCTAAAGTAATGCAGATGCTTTATGAAAAAGGATTTGTTAAAAGATTATCCGACATTTATACACTAGATGAAGGAAAATTATCACAATTAGAAGGGTTTAAAGATAAGTCTATAAAAAATCTTTTAGAATCTATTGAAAAATCTAAAAAATGTACTTTGTCACAATTTATTATGGGCCTTGGTATAAAATACATTGGATCAGAAACAGCAGATCTTTTAGCGAACTATGCTAAAAATATTGATAAATTAAAAAAACTAACAAAAGAAGAGCTTTTATCAATTGAAGGCATTGGTGAAAAAGCATCGGATGCAATAATTGAATTTTTTATAGATAAAAAAAATATTGAAGAAATTGATTTATTAATTAAACATGGGCTAAATCCCAATGTTACAAAACAAGAAATTAATCAAACTTTTTTAAATAAAATTTTTGTTTTAACAGGATCTTTAGAAGCGTTTACAAGAGATGGAGCTAAAAAAATGATAAAAGAAAGAGGCGGGAAGGTAACTTCTTCTGTTAGCAAAAATACAGATTTTGTTTTAGCAGGCGATGAGCCTGGGTCTAAATATGATAAAGCTAAAAAGTTAAGTATTAAAATTATTTCAGAAAAAGAATTTAAATCTATGCTTTAATTTTCTTTGAAATCTAAGATATTTAGTTGCAAGAAACTTTTAATTATTTTTTTTTGATAGTAATTTCAATTTAAGAATTATTATTTCTATAAGCTCCAATGTTTTTGTATATAAATAGAAAGAAGAGTCTATTATTAAATTTATAATAGTTTTTAAAATTCCCAAAAATAAATGAAAATAACTTCTATCGACTTCTATAATGGATAGAATTCTATTAAAGGCTAAACTATATTCTCTCTTTTCAAAAAGCTTATCTATAATAGTTTCTTCTAATGTTCTATAAGTGTGTGATGTTCTACATGCAATTCTAGATAAAAGTGAATCTGCTTCTTTCACAATGTCTAATCTTAAATAAGCTTTTGCAATTAAGGTATAGGCTATATCTCTATCAATTAAACTTTGTAAATTTCTAACTTCGTCTGTTGCTTGTCTTAAAAGACCGTGATTTATTAAATTTATTATATTATTTAAAGTGACTATTGGATTGAAAAGAAAAGTCAATAAATTTGGAAGTTCTAAAAACATTGGAAGTTCATCCATTAAAGATGTATCTCTTTGAATTTCTTCTTGCCTTGGAATTACATCTTTATCTTTATATTCTCTATATTCTTGATTTTGAGTTATTTTGTCAGCATTAAATTGGGTTTGGAAATGATTGTCTTTTACCCATTCATCAATTTTTTGAGCAAGCTTTTGATTTGGGACAACAGTAGTTACTTTTTGTTTACACAGTGGACATTTGATTTCACTTCGGTTTTGAGATTGTCTTAGCCATTTTGTAATAGGCAGTCTATCAAAGGTATGACTGCATCTTCTGCCTTGTGCTGCATCGGGATTAGAAAGAATAACAGGATCAATCATAATGCTAGTAGTGCTGCAGTCTAAAAATTCATTAGGGGGATTATCATAACTTTTATGTTCAGGTTTTTTTAAACTTTCTTCTAAAGAACTATAATCGATTAGATCTGTTGTTTGAGGATTTGAAACTATAGAAACTGGCATGTCATTTCCTTATAAAATTAAAATAGAAAAAATAATAAGGCCTTTAAAATATAAGTCAAGAAAAAGAAATTTCACCAATTAAAGTTTGATGTTTTGTCTCTTTAATATTTACATTTTGAATAGTTCCAATAAGGGATTTATTACCTTTAAAAATCACTTTTTCATATCTTTTATTTCTGCCTTTTAAAAAATTTTTATCTTTATTTAAATTTTCTACTAAAACTTCCTGAGTAGTTCCAATAAATTTTTTTAACTTATCTTTAATGTTACAATTGTAAAAATTCATAAGTTTTTTCATTCTCTGATCTTTTACTTCTATAGAAATATCATCTTTATATAACTTGTAAGCAGCAGTGTTTTTTCTTGGGCTATATTCAAAAATAAAAGCTAAATCAAAGTCTATTTGTTCAAAAGCTTTATAAGTTTGCATAAATTCATCATCTGTCTCAGTCGGAAAGCCGACTATTATATCAGTTCCAATTGAAACGTTTGGAATTATCTCTCTTAATTTATTTACTTTCTCTAAATACTCTTCTAATGTGTAACCTCTATTCATTTTTTTTAATATTCTATTGGATCCTGCTTGAAGTGGGAAATGGACAAAATTACATACTTTTTTGCAGTCTTTAATAGCATACATTAAATCGGTTGTAATATCTTTAGGGTGGGAAGTCATAAATCTAATTCTTTCAATTCCATTAATCTTATCAATTTCATATAAAAGGTCATGAAAATATTTATTCATTTTATGGTTGTCTGTGCCATAGCTATCAACATTTTGGCCAAGTAACATGATTTCCTTAATACCTTGATCTTTTAGATAATTACATTCATCTATAATTGTTTCAAAAGATCTAGAATATTCTCTTCCTCTAGTATATGGAACTACACAGTATGTGCAAAAATTATTACAGCCACGAGTTATAGATACAGATGCTTTGATATTATTTTTTCTTTTAGCAAAATAGGTTTCTAATTTTTTTTCATATTTTGTATCTGTTTTCGAAAGGCGAATGTTTTTTTCTTCAATTTCATCTAAAACATTATTTAAATCAGTTAAATTATTTGTACCTATAATAAAGTTAACATTTTCAAACTTATCTAAAATTTTTTCTTTTTTGGCCATTACAGTACAACCTGCGATGCCTATTATTTTCTTTTTCTTTTTTCTAGAAATTATACCTAATTTCCCAAAAAGTTTTCTCTCTGCTAAGTCCCTAATAGAACATGTATTAAAAATTATTAGATCAGCGTCATTTTCATTTTCAGATTCAACAAGACCTCTTTGTTCCAATTGCGATGCCATGATTTCAGAATCAAGCTCATTCATTTGGCAACCATATGTTCTTATAAAAAAAGTATTTAAACTATTCATAATTAAAATTTAATTTATTGATTAATTGGGGATATATATTAGTATAAAATTTAAAAAATGGCAAAAAAAATAAAAAATTAGAAATTTAACTTTTCAAAAAAGAGTGATTCAAATATTCTTGTGTGAAAGTATAACATAAAAAAACAGTAAATTAAAAATATGAATAGAACTAAATTTGTATCTAAAGAAGAAGCTGAAAAAAATAAAAGATATTTTATATTGGACGCTAGCGGAAAGACACTTGGAAGATTTGCATCTGAAGTTGCTAAAATCTTAAGAGGTAAACATAAACCAGATTTTACTCCAAATACCGACACAGGTGATGGAGTAATAATAATTAATGCTGAAAAAATAACAGTAACTGGGGCCAAAGAAGCAAGAAAAGTATATACAAAATATACTGGATGGGTTGGAGGTCTTAGACAGACTCCATACAGAGAAATGCTAGAAAAAAAACCAGAATATATATTAGAGCATGCTGTAAAAGGCATGATGCCAAGAAAATCCAAATTGACTAGAAAGCAACTAAAAAGACTTAGAATTTTCAAAGGCACTGAACATAATATGCAAGCACAAAAACCAATAGCAGTAAATATATAAGGATTGATTATGGCAAAGAAAAAACAAATAAATGAATTATTAGGTGTTGGTAGAAGAAAGACAGCAGTTGCTGCTGTAAGACTTAGAAACGGAAAAGGTAAAATTAAAATAAATGGCAGAGAATTTGAAAATTATTTTACATCATCTTATCAACAAGAAGAGATTTTGGCACCACTTGCTAAATGTGACTCTTCTGGTAAATATGACATAATTATACGCCTAAAAGGTGGAGGCATCGAAGCTCAAGTAATAGCAGCGAGACTTGGAATATCTAGAGCTTTAGTTTTAGGCAATGAAGATTTTAAAACAACTTTGAAAGAAGTTGGATATTTAACTAGAGATCCGCGTAAGAAAGAGAGAAAGAAATACGGTCTTGCGGGTGCTAGAAAGAGTTTTCAATTCTCAAAAAGATAAATTTTTTTTCTTCCTCCTTGTTTATCAAAGGGCCCTTGGGATTTCCCAAGGGCTTTTTTTTTATTATTTTTTTCTTGATATTAAATACTTTAAATTAATATTAATAGATTTATATCAGGAGGAAATTTGTGTTCATAATAAATAGCTATGATAAGGGAAAACCATCATCCGAGACTGCTATAGAATCTGAAAAGATTACACTTTTTGATGATAAAGTCTCTCCAGATGGTGTTGTTTTTGGTGGTAGAATATTAGATCTTGTTCATTTTGTAGCACTTAAAGTAGCGAACACACATGCAGAGATTGATTGTATCATTAAAGGAATCGATTTTGTTAGATACTATTCACCTGTAAAAAAAGATGATAGGTTGATCTGTAAAGCAAGTGTTAATAGGGTTTGGCAAGATATTATTGAAGTTGGAGCTAAAGTAGTAGCTGAAAATTTTAGAAGTTTAGAGCAAACAAATATCCTTAGCGCATATTTTTCTTTCACTAAAAAAGACAATGATCAAATGCATGTAGTTTCTCAAGTTATTCCTGAGACTGAGGTAGATAAAAGAAGGTTTTTAGAAGCAGATATAAGAAGAAAAATTAGAGAAAAACGTCTAAAAAATAAATTCTAATATTTTTTATATATAAATAAATTTTTTGAATATTTAATTTTTAAAAAAAACTTTAGTTAATTAAAGTTATAGAAATAATTTTATTTTATGTAATTAACTTTATTTCAATTACTTGTTACTTTATTTAGATAGTATTTTTTAATAGTAGTAATTAATCTAAACTAAATGACAAATATTTAATTATATGTTATTATTATTTAATATGTTTAATAATTATTAAAAAATAATAGAGGTAAATCATGCCAATAGGTTTGATAGAAAATAAATTTGCTATTCTTTCTCCTGAAATTATGGCCGAGATGGTTAGAAAAAGAAAAAATAAGCAATTAGTAAAAATAGAAGCAAGTGTTCAAAAATTAGAAAGTTCTCAAGAACTGATTTTGTTACAACAACAAGTAATATTAGATCAACAAAGAACTATGTTAGAACTATATAATAGAAGCCAAGAAAAAGAACAACTAAGTCAAGATGGTAGTAAATATAGCTGTTGTTGGCCCTATGCACAAAAGGCAGCTTTAGCTGCAATCGGTGGCGTAGCGGGTGCTGCAGCCAAAGGAATGTTTAATTATTCTATAGAATATTATAATAAATAAAATTAGTGTTTTTTTTATAAACGCTCCATATATTTTTCAACTATTTTTAATCTGAAAATAAAGTAATTTATTCATAGATTTTCAAAAAATGTCATTTTAGATATATCAAAAAAATTAAAGTATCTTTATAAATTTTTTAAAAAATATTGAAAAAGATAAAAGGTAAGGAAAAGAAATACAAAAAATAGATGGTATAACGTTATTTTCTGAAAGAATAATAGAAGAATCTATTATCATAAAAAATATTACAAATCCAAAAAGTGAAAAAAAACTAATAAAAAAAATAGATATATTTCTTGAAAACATCAGAAGAGGGGGAAAGATAGAAATAGCAATTATAAAAAATATTAATGGAGAAAAAAGCTTATTATAAAACTGAGTTGAAATTTCTGCTTTTTCTTTATTGAAAGGGATTTTTTTTAAAAATTTATCTTTAAATAAATCTGAAATAGATTTGGTTTCATATGCTAAAAATACTTGTTTAATATCTTCAAAGTCAAATTTTATATCTTTAAAAGTATATTCTTCAAAAGAGTTTTGTTTGATAAATGTTGAATCTGTTTTTAGGAATTGATCAACATACTTACCAACGAGAGGGAAGGTTTCTATATTTAAATATTTAGCATGCCAAATATCATTAGATGATTTAATCAAAAAAACATCAAATAACTCTTTTTTTTCTTTATTATATTTTTGATAGACTAATCTAGATGAGTCATCTAAATAAATAACATTTGGTAGATTCATTTTTTTATTTTTTTTATTAATTTTTAAATATTTTTCTTTAAAAGTATCTTTAAAAGTTAATGCATTAGGATATATTTTTTCTAAATTAATATAAGATAATACACAAAATATAATTGCCAAATATAAAAATGGAGCGAAAATTTTTGAAGTTGAAATACCGCTTGTTCTAAGTGCTACCAGCTCATTGTGAACATTCATATCCGTTAAGACTTTCATCATGGCTAGCATATATGTTAGTGGCAAAAATATTTTTAAATTTACAAAAAAAGTATTTAAGTAATATTGAAAAATAGTATTAAAACTTACGTTTGATGTAACGAAGAGTTTAGAGCCGTGATATGAAAAATCAATAACTACGAAAATAATAAAAATTGAAACTAAAAAAAAGAGTGCTAGTTTTAAAGTTTTAAAAAAAATATATCTATTAACAATTGATTTCATGATTATATTTCGCCTCTAGATATTTTTTTTAGTCTAAAAGCTGTAAAAATTAAAACCATTATTTGAGGTAGTATATAAGATAACATAGATAACATTGGCTTTTGTTTAAAGCTTTTAGAAAGGGTGAAGCTACTTAGAATAATCAAAGTTAATATGCAAAGAAGTATAATGCTTTTTTTAGAGTTACTTCTATTTGCTTGAATTCCAAAACTTGCTCCAATAAATGTGAAACTAAAAGCAGAGAGTGCAAAAGCTATTCTTTTTGCAATTTCAATATCCGCTCTATCAATATTTTTTTTATTTAATTTAGCTTCATGTTTTGATTTTAAAAGAAGCATTCTAATTGGAAGAGATCTTGTATTCATTGCCCAACTTTTAGATTTAATAAATCCTGAAATTGAATTTGCATTTGTAATCATTTTTTTTTGATTTTCAATTATTAAATTATCAAAGTTATTGTTTTGGTTGTTATCCAAATAAGAGATAAAGGTAACTTCGTTAGCAATTAAATTTTTATTTTTAAGTTCAAGTGAATTAGCATAAATTAATGAAAGTCTAGAACTAGATTTATTAGGAGTAATTAAAATTAAGTTATTTGCTTTTTTATCTCCATGTTTTACATCTATTTCAATATATGAATTTTTTATGTTAGATAACTTTTGTTTTTTTTGAAGTAAAACAATTGGATTAATTGATGTTTTTTCATATAGAAGCTCTTTAGTTTTAAATCTACATTTTGGAGTAAGCTCAGATGCTATTAAAAAATTAAAAAAGGAAAGTAGCATTGCTAAAATCAAAAGAGGTGCTAATATGCTTTTTAATGATATTCCAGAGGCCCTTAGCGCTGTGAGTTCATTTAATGATGAGAGTTTTTGAAATAATAATACAGAAGATATCAAGCAAGAAATAGAAATAGCTATAGGTAGAATGAAAGGAATTTGATAAAGGGTAAATAAAAAAATATTTATAATGTTATTAGATAGCGTTGCAAAAGAGGCTATTTCTTTTAATCTGGTCACTAATAAGATACTAATAAAAGATAAAATTGATAGAAAAAATATTTTTAAATATTGCTTAGATAAATATTTCCAAAAAATTGGCATTAACTATTTTCCCAAAATCCTTTATAATATTAGGAAGTTTAAACAATTTTATATTTTATTGGTATGTTAGATATTTTAAATTCTGTAAAATCTTTTTTAAAAGAAAAGTTAAATAAAAATGATAAAGTCCTTTTAGCCTTATCAGGCGGAAGCGATTCTAGTTGTTTATTTGATATTTTATATAAATTAAAAGATGAACTGAATTTTCATCTTCATGTGGCTAATATTGACCATTCTTTTAGAAAAGAGAGTGCGAATGAATCTCATTCATTAAAAAATTTAATGAATGAAAAAAACATTTCTTTTCATTTTAAAAAATTAAATATAGAAAAAAAATCAAATATTGAAGAACAGTTTAGAAATGAAAGGTATCTTTTTTTTAAAGAAACCTGTAAAAAAATAAATTGTAATATTTTAATCACAGCGCATCATAAAGCGGATCTTTTAGAAACAGTTCTTAAAAGAGTTTTAGAAGGGTCTAATCTGCATAATATCTATTCAATGACTAAAGATCTCAAAATAGATGAAATGACTATTTTAAGGCCTTTTTTAGATATTTCAAAAAAAAATATTTTAGATTATTTGAAAATAAACCACATATCATACTTCAAAGATTATACAAATGAAGATACTTATTATTTAAGAGCTAGATTTAGAAAAAAAATAGTACCTTTTTTAGAAGAAAACTTTCAAAAAAATATTTTTGATTCAATTTATTCAATATCTAAATATTCTTATGAATTAAATGACTATCTTTTTAGAAAGCTACAAAATCAAATAGAATCATTAAAAAGCTTTTTTTTAGGCCATTACATCAACTTAGATGATATAAATGAGCCTTTAGAGATAAGATATATATTAAATAGTATATCTAAAAGATTAAAGCTTAACCTTTCAAGAGAGCATGTCCAAAATCTAATAGAGGCTATTTTAAATAAAAAAACAAATTACAAGATTATCTTTAAAAATTTTTCATTAATAGTCGATAGATCTTATTTATTTATAATAGACAAAACATTTGAGAATTTTTTTGAGGATATTCCTTTAAGAGAGGGAAGATATAAAACTAGTAACTTTCTAATAGATATAAAAAAAGTAAATAACAAATCAAAAAATAGCTCGTGGAGAGATTTATTAAAAAAGAGCTCTAAAATATACATTCCAAGTAATAATGGTATTATTAAAAATCTCACATATAATAAAAGCATAAAAAAAAGATTTGAGAATTATAAGGTTCCAGCCTTTTTGAGAAGGTTGTTTCCTGTTATATGTATTAAAGATATAGAGGTTTATGATTTTTTAACATCTAAGGAGTTTAGATCTCAATCAGATAAATTCTTTGAAGTATCTTTAAAAATTATAAAATAGAATTTACAAACTTTAATAATTCTGATAATTAGAAGATTAAAGGAAAAAATTACAAATTTACGTAGTTCTTTACAAAATTGTTTAATAAGCAGATAATTTTGTAACTTGCACTACCCATTTTAAATTAAATAAAAGAAGAAATTATTATGGCTGATAACTTTTCAAAAGAACCAAAAAGAAAAAGACCTGGCGGCTTTTTATTATTTATTCTAGCTGCTGTTTTAATTATATTAACCTTTCAGACAATGAGTTCTGATAAAAATGCAAAAGTCTCTTTTTCGCATCAATTAGAACATCTGGTTAATTTAGATTTACTTAAGTTAGAAGAAAATAAAAAAATTGCTCAAAATGATAATTTGGTAACTTTTAGTTCTAAATTTAGAAGTGCAGCAAATGATGATTCTAAAAATAGATATCAGTACTTAGATTTACTAAATCAAAAACATTTATTAAATCAAGAAACTAAAAGTTTAAATCAAGAGCTAAACTTTTTAGAAAAAGGGGTTATTCAGTCAGCTAATTGGTTTTTATATTTATCAGGTAAGCAAATTTCTCAAAATGGATTTATGGTAGTATCTTCAAAGTATGATATTCCTCAAAGAGAAAACGCTATAACTATTAAATCTATTTCTTCAAAGAATGTTTTAAATATCAAAGAGTTACAATCAGAATTTAAAATAGTAAAACAAAATCAAACTATTAAAAACACTACAAAATTAAAAAATAATTTACATTCAATAAAATAAAAAATAAAATATCCAAATTCAAGAAAAGGGTATGAAAAGTTAAAACAAAAACTTAAAAAAACAAACAATACAAAAGCAACCATTAAGAAAAAATAACAAAACGAAA
>JAAKFI010000002.1 GCA_011065125.1 Candidatus Anoxychlamydiales bacterium
CTAAAAAACGTTCTCTATCTTGATTAATTTCCTCAATTCTCAAAGATGCAACTGTTAGTCTTAGTTGACCAATTATTATTTCAGTTGCCATTGATTCTATTCCCTTATGATCAAGATCAAGTAACCTTACAGCTGCATTATTCATAAGCTCTGAGACCAAACCTATAGCAACAGTAAAAGTACTAGGAACATTAACACGAATATTCTGATGAGAAAGAGCACCTTTTAAAGGGATATGTATTGTACGTGGAGTTAAATCTAAAAAAGAACAGCCTTGAATTACGGGCCAAACAAATGTTCCTCCACCATGGTAGCACTGAACAGCTTTTTTCTCTCCAACTTTTCCATAAACCACAAGCACTTTATTTGAAGGACATCTTCGATATAATTTAGATAAAAAAACCACAAGTGAAAAAATAAAAACTATAAATCCTATTACGGCTGTTGATAAAAATGAAATATTCATAAATCACCTATTTTAATGGGGACGACACTTACAGTATTCTCGTCCACTTTATTAATAATTTTAACTTTTGTAAAAGAAGGAATTTCTTCTTCATTTAAAGCAATAGCATCAATTTCTCTTGTTAAATTATTTAAAGAAATTAATATCTTACCTTGATCTTTTTTTAATATTCGCTGATAAATCATAGCTTCCTGTCCTATTGCATCTTCAATCTTAAATACTGTTCCTGAATTATGAAGTTTTCTTGCCATTTTAAAAATAAATCCTGAAACAAACATTGCTAAAACACCAGCTATAAATGCAATTGCTAAAGAGAGGAGTACATTAAATTCAAATTCTTTTAAACATGAAAGACCGACCCAACCAAACATCATAAAAAAACCAGAAAGAGCTTGTTTAGATAGCCATTTAAAATTATTGGTATCCATTTCACCAGTATCTATATCAGTATCCCCAATATCGTGATGATCTGATAAACCAAATAAATTTAAAATCAATTGAATAAAAAGGGTAACTGATCCCGAAAGAGCAAAAAACCAAAAAAACGTCTCTTTATTTAAAACAATCTTAGCAAACATAAAATCCCACATATGTCTAAATCAAACCATGATTCTCAATCGAAAAAAAATACTAACATTTCTCTTAGTATTTATAAACTTAATAAGAAACATTATCGAATTTCAAATGAAAGAAATGGTGGCCAGAGCCGGAATTGAACCGGCGACACAAGGATTTTCAGTCCTCTGCTCTACCAACTGAGCTATCTGGCCAAATAAATATAGATTAATAATATATGAAGTTTGAAATTAATGTAAATTGATTTTTAATATAAGATTAAAAGCCTGAAGCTTTTCTATTATTTTCCTTTAGATAAATCATATCTCTTAAGATATTTACAGCTTCTTTCATTTGAATATCAGTATTATCTTCAGTAAATTGTATATCTACTTCTTTTCCATCTAGCTTTTGTTTAATAATCTCTTGTTTTTTTAAAAAGTTTTGAAAAGATGAATCCTTAGATAGTCTATGCTCACTATTTTCTTTTAAAACAGGCACCATATTTTGCCAATATGTAACCTTTTTTTGAAGGGTAGGTTTATAGTTTTCTTTAAACCAAAATCTTATTTTGGAATCTAGATCAGATAAATCATCATCATACGCAGGGTTTACTTTGTCATTTTTAAGTGGGTAATCTAAATATTTTTCTCCTACTTTATAAACAGCATATTGAGTTGGTACTACAACGTCAGCTTCTACTCCTTTAATTTGAGTAGTTTCTCCTGAAACAGTATAATATTTTCCAATAGTTACTTTATAAAATAAATCTGCATTTTTATCAGTTATAGTTTGATATTGAATTGATCCTTTACCAAATGTAGTTTTGTCTCCTACTACTAAAGCAACGCCATAATCTTGCAACGATTTTGCAACTATCTCTGATGCTGAAGCAGACAACTTTGAGGTAAGAATTATGAGTGGACCATTATACTCCGTATTACCATCTATAGCTCTTAGATATCTAATTTCATTTTTATGATTTTTAGATATTACAACAACTCCATTCGAAATAAATAAAGAGACAACTTTTATGGCTTGCGATAAAAAACCTCCTCCATTTTCTCTTAAATCTAAAACAAGTCCTTTAATAGGACCTTGTCTTTTAAGTTCTTTTAAAGCTTGTATAATATCTTTTTCAGAAGTAACACCACTTGAATTTTCATAAAAAGAGAGTAGATTTAATTTTCCAATTACCCCATTATTTGTTTTTTCATATGAATATGTTAATCTTTGATCATCCAATGAAATTGGCTTTCTAATTAATTTGACTCTCCATTTAGCAATATCATCTTTATGTAGAATTCTTTTAAATCCTAAAATAATATTTTCATTTTCCTTTTTTTTCATAAGCTTCATAACTTCATCAAAAGATCTGTTTTCAACATTATTTCCATCAATTTCAACAATGATATCATTTCTTTTAATAAGCCCTGACTCATCAGCTGGGCTATTTTTTATCAGATCTGTTACCATTACCCCTTCAACGCTCTCTGACAATATTAATCCAACCCCCTCAAATTCATTTTCTAATGAAAGTCTCATTTCATAAGCTTCGTCATCTGAAAAATAAGCTGTGTGAGAATCTAAACTTTTTGCCATCGCTTTTAAAATATTCATGGAAAGCATATTTTCTTTTTGAAGATGATTTGCATTATCATTAAAATAGTTCTTTTCTTTTCTGATTAGTCTTCTTTCTAAAAGTGAGAAAATTTTTTGTTTTTTTTCATCCGTTAAATTAACAACTTGATTTTTGTGAGATTCATAGTATTTAACAAGACTTCTTGACTGCCTTGAATGTAGTTCATTTAAATTACTTGCAAAGTCATTATATTTAACATATTTAGAATCCGCATCAATATTTTGAGTAAATAAAATATTAGCAATTCTTTTTCTGTTATTTTGAGCTCTTATAATAGATTGAATAATAAGTTTATTTAATTTATTAAAATCAGAGAAATCATCTCTATTTATATTTTCAAGAATTTTTTTACTATCGTTTTTAGATAAGTTAACGTATGGCAATACTTCACTTTCTAATAAATAAATTTTGGATGGATCAAACTGATCTATATATAATTTGAAAGATCTTTGTATTAAATGAGGCTCAAATGATTTATGCTCTATATGGTAATTAAAAAAAAGATTCATTACGTCATTTATATCTGCAAGCCTAACAGGCTTTGCAAAAACAAAAATAGGAAGTAATATTATTAATATTATTTTTTTAATCATTTTTTCCTCTAAAAAAACAAGGGAGATTGACAGTTTAAAGAGCGAATTCAATTCCAACCTTAGCGTCGTAAGCTTGCTCTAATGCCTATCCCCCTATGATTTTATTATAGATTAATTTAATTTAATTTATCAAATTAATTTTTAATTATTAATTAATATTAATTTGAAATTAATTATAATTAAGGCTTTATAGTTAATAATAATTAATTTTATAAGTATTTTTTAGAAAACAAGAAAAAGATTTGTAAAAAAATAATGGAATCATTTATATTTTTCCTAAATAATTGTAAGTTAGGAGATATAAACTAGATTATGCCGACAATTAACCAATTAATTCGAAAAGAGAGAAAAAAAGGGATTAAAAGAAAAAAATCACCAGCTCTTCAAAAATGCCCTCAAAAAAGAGGCGTTTGTTTACAAGTAAAAACAAAAACTCCTAAAAAACCAAACTCAGCTCTAAGAAAAGTTGCATGGGTTAGGCTTTCAAATGGACAAGAAGTAATTGCCTATATTCCTGGGGAAGGACATAACTTACAAGAGCATAGCATTGTTTTGATAAGAGGCGGCAGAGTTAAAGACTTACCTGGCGTTAGATATCATATTGTAAGAGGCGCGTTAGATACTGCTGCTGTTAAAGATAGAAAACAAAGCAGATCTAAATACGGGGCTAAAAAACCTAAGTAACTTTAAATAGCATCTAAATTGCTATTTTTCATTTGTTAGATGATGGACTCATAATAGAGCCAAGTGAAGATAAAATTATTTATAAAGAGGAAAATTAAAATGTCAAGAAGACACAAAGCTGAAAAGCGAAAAATTAGAGTTGATCCAAAATATAAAAACGCAATAATTGCAAAATTAATCAATAAAATAATGTATAACGGTAAAAAATCTATTGCCCAAAAAATAGTATACGAAGCTTTAGAGGGCTTTGCAAAAAAAGTTAAAACTGATTCAGCTTTGGATGCTTTTGAGAAAGCGCTTGAAAACGCAAAACCTTCTCTTGAGATTAAATCAAGAAGAATTGGAGGAGCTACTTACCAAGTACCTATAGAAATAGCGCCAGATAGAAGAACAGCTCTTGCCATGAGATGGTTAATTTCAAATGCAAGATCAAAAGTTGGCAGAAATATGACAGAAGGACTTGTTACAGAACTCTATGATTGTTTTAACAATCAAGGATCAACAATTAAGAAAAAAGATGACACACATAAAATGGCAGAAGCTAATAAAGCATTTGCTCACTATAAATGGTAAAAAAAGGTTAATTAATAATGTCTCAATATAAAAGAGCATCTACAGATGTATTACAAAACGTTAGAAATGTGGGAATTATGGCTCACATTGATGCTGGTAAAACTACTACTACTGAAAGAATATTATATTATTCAGGACGTTCCCATAAAATTGGAGAAGTTCATGAAGGTGCTGCTACAATGGATTGGATGGAGCAAGAGCAGGAAAGAGGAATCACAATTACTTCTGCTGCTACAACAGTATATTGGAAAGATTGTAAGATAAATATTATCGATACACCTGGACACGTAGACTTTACAGTTGAAGTTGAAAGATCTTTAAGAGTATTGGACGGTTCAGTAGCTGTTTTTTGTGGAGTTGCTGGTGTTCAACCTCAATCAGAAACAGTTTGGAGACAAGCAGAAACATATAGAGTTCCAAGAATTGCTTTTATTAATAAAATGGATAGAACTGGAGCTGACTTTTTTGCAGCAATAGATTCTATGATAGAAATGCTAGGTGCAAATGCATTTGCAGTACAATGTCCTATCGGCGCTGAATCTGATTTCATTGGAATGGTAGATTTAGTAACTATGAAATCATATATTTTTAAAGATGAGACGCTTGGAGCTGAATATGCAGTTGAAGAAATTCCACAAGATTTAAAAGAAAAATGCGAAAAGATGAGAAGTGCTTTATTAGAAGAGTTAGCAACTATAGATGAAAGCGACGAAGACTTTATGATGAAAGTCTTAGAAAGCCCTGAAACACTTACTGAACAAGAAATACATAAAGTTATAAGAAAGGGAGTTATTGAAAATAAATTTATTCCAGTACTTTGTGGTTCTGCTTTTAAAAATAAAGGTGTTCAACAAGTTTTAGATGGAATCGTTAATTGGATGCCATCTCCATTAGATAGAGGAACAATTAAAGGTATTAATATCGAAAATGATCAGGAAATGGAAATTCAACCTTCTGATGATTCCCCACTTTCAGCTTTAGCATTTAAAATTGTTACAGATCCATACGTTGGAAGGCTTACATTTGTAAGAGTTTATAGCGGAGTTTTGGAAAAAGGAGCTACTCTTTTAAATACAACGAAAGATAAAAAAGAAAGAATTTCTAGACTTTTAGAAATGCATGCAAATCAAAGAAAAGATAAAGACGCTTTCTTCACAGGTGATATTGCAGCATGTATAGGTCTTAAAAACACATCAACCGGTGACACCCTTTGCTCGAATGATAATCCTATTCTATTAGAAAAAATGGAATTCCCTGAACCCGTAATTTCTATGGCAATCGAACCTAAATCTAAACCTGATAGAGAAAAATTATCGGTAGCTTTAAGATCACTTTCTGAAGAAGATCCAACATTTAGAGTAAAAACTGATCATGATACAGGACAAACAATTATTTCAGGAATGGGAGAACTCCATCTTGAAATCTTAAGAGATAGAATGTTTAGAGAGTTTAAAGTTGAAGCAAATGTAGGCAAACCTCAAGTATCTTATAAAGAAACAATTACAAAATCTGGAAAACAAGAAACAAAATTCATTAAACAATCTGGTGGGAGAGGACAATATGCACACGTTGTATTAGAAGTAGAGCCTAATAAACCAGGTGAAGGTAATGAAGTTGTAAGTAAAATAGTTGGTGGTGTGATTCCAAAAGAATATATACCTGCTTGTATTAAAGGTGTTGAAGAAGGATTATCGACTGGAGTTCTTGCCGGATATAATTTAGTAGACATGAAAATTGCTATTGTTTTTGGATCATACCACGATGTCGATTCTTCTGAAATGGCCTTTAAAATTTGCTCTTCTATGGCGATTAGAGAAGCGGCCAAAAAATGTGGTCCTATTTTACTAGAGCCTATTATGAAAGTAGTCGTAACAACACCTGAGAGTTATCTTGGAGATGTTATTGGCGATTTAAATAGAAGAAGAGGAAAAATACTTGGTCAAGATATGAAAAAAGGAACATTATTGATAAATTCAGAAGTTCCACTATCAGAAATGTTTGGATATTCAACACAACTTAGATCTCTTTCTTCAGGAAGAGCAACATATGTAATGGAACCTGCTCAATTTGAAAAAGTTCCTGTGAAAATACAAGAAGAAATTATTAAAAAATAGGTAAGTAACTTATGGCAAAAGAAGCTAAAAAAAGCAAAATTAGAATACGTTTAAAAGCTTATGATCCACGTCTTTTAGATAGGGCTACACTAGATATAGTAGAAACCGCTAAAAGAACAGGGGCTAGAGTAGTTGGACCAATTCCACTTCCAACAAAAAGAGAAATTTATACTGTACTTAGATCTCCCCATGTTGACAAAAAATCAAGAGAACAGTTTGAATCTAGAACTCATATCAGACTTTTAGATATTATGAATCCAACTCCTGATACTATAGATAAATTAAAAGTTTTACCTATAGCTGCAGGCGTTGATATCAAAATTAAAGCTGCAACGTAATTAAAAATGATAGAAGCTTTATAAAAAGCTTCTATTGTTAAATCTTTAATATTTTATTGTGTTTGCATTTCGTAACTATTTCTTTCCCAAGAAGGTCTATTTAAATCGATTATCTTTTTTGAAGTTACTTGGTCATTTTGTAAAATAAATAAATATTTTCTTTCTATTATAGTTCTTTTATTAGCAGTTATTCTTTCTATATATATATATTCTTCTTGATTATCCCCTAATTTTTTAATAGAAAAGGGCTTTCCCATTTGTTGTATAAGCTCATCTTTTGACATACCTATGGTTATCATTGAAAAATCATCCATACTAGTCGCTTTAGATCCACTAGAACATGAAATAAAAAAACCATATATAATAAACATTAATAAAAATCTCATAAATTATCTTCCTCATCTTCAATTTTATTATCTTCTTTTTCTAAATTAGGTGGAAGCCAAAGTTTTCCATCTATTTGGGTTCTAAATTGATCTGAGGTAACATATTCAGCATGCATTATATAAGTCCCATCTTTTTGAAGATGATAAGTTTCATAACCTTCAAAATTTAAATCATTTTCTCTAAACTCCCAAGCTATCATATTATCATTATATACACCGGTTCCAACAACTCTTCCTATGTTTAAATTTTCCATTTCAATGCTAAATTTCCCTTCAGTGAAATCATAAAATGTAAATTCATTTCTCATATTTTCTGAAATTCCAGAAATTTGAATTTCTTGAACAGATTGTATTTTACCTGCAAAGTCTGCTTCATTAACGCTCCATTTGGTGAAGAAATTCAAATCTTCTTCAACCATATTTAAGGTTATTATACCCTCACCTATCCAAGATTTAGAATCAAATAAAAATATATGTTTATTATTTTTCAAAACACAAATCTCCTTGTATAAATATTTTGTAGTATCCCAAGAGCACTCATTGTTGTCAAAACTGAGTTGCCTCCATATGTTATTAATATTAAAGGAACTCCAGAAATTGGCAAAAAACCACACATCATGGTTATATTTACTATAATATGCATTGCTAAATAAACTGCAATACCAGAAGCTAAAAGTCTGCCATAATAATCTTTTGCATAGTTAATAACCCCAAAGCTTATATGTACAAGTAAATAAAAAATAAATAATAAAAAAAGAACGCCTATTAACCCAAATTCTTCTGAATATGCAGGAAATACTGAGTCTGTATGAGCAGCAGGCAGCCATTTTTGCGAAGCAAACTCACTTTTTTTCCAACCTGATCCTGTAATACCACCAAGAGCAATTGATGTTTTAGCAGCATTTTGATGATAGGTTTTAGGGTTAAATCTGGCATATTGGTATTCTTTAATAACTTTAGTAAAATAAGGTTTTAATTTTTCATGTGATAAAACATTTGTAAAGATTAATACGACTAAAAAAATTAAACTAAGACCTATAAAGGACATTGAATAAATAATCTTTTTATTGATATTTGCAAAATAACACATTATTAATGTTATTGGATATAAGACTAATGCAGTTCCAAGATCTGGTTGTTTTAAAATCAATATAAAAGGTATCCCCACGATAAATAAAAGTTGAATAATTGTTAAAACTTTATCCTTTTCTCTTTCTTTTTTTTCTAAAAACCATCCCAAAGCCATTACAACAATTATTTTAGCAAATTCTGATGGCTGTACATTCATATTTATAAAAGGAATCCTATACCATCTATGAACACTTTGGATTGGTTTTGCAATATATAAACCTAAAAGTAAAACAATCATTAAAATATATAAAAAAAAAGATACTTGATAAAATCTTCTATAATCAAATCCTGCAAAAAAGAAAAAAACTATCCATCCTAAAATAAACCATTTTATTTGTGATTTTACATATGGAGTAAAAAATAAATTTTTATCTACAGTAAAATCTGTCATAGATGAGATAACCATTAAACTTATTATCATAAGTGTAATAATTGCTACAATCATCTTTAAATCTAGTTTTAATAATGGTCTATGATCCCACATAATTATCAAGCTATTTTATAATAGCAATATAAGCATGATTTAGTTTAGAATTCAATATAATTGAAATAACAAATTTTAAATTTATGAAAATACAAGATATATTTTTAGATGAAGTAACATCAACTCAAGAGTATGCAAAAAAAAATATATCCTCTTTAAATGAAGATGATTTTATTTGTATAAGCGCTAAAAAACAAACAAATGGTAAAGGTCGATTTAAAAGAACCTGGCTTTCTAATGAAGGTAATTTATTTTTAACATACGTATTTAAATTAAAAAAAAACATTCTTCATTTAACTTCAATATCTCATATTTTAGCGCTAAGCTTAATAGAAGTATTAATAGATGAAAATATAAAGCCGTTTATTAAATGGCCAAATGATATTTTTTTAAATAATAAAAAATTATCTGGAATATTATGTGAGCTTAAGATGGAAGATGATTTTGTAAATGTCTACATCGGAATTGGAATCAATGTAAACATGAACAAAGAAGAGTTAGAAAAAATAGATAAGCCCGCAACATCTTTATCTATTGAGATAAAAAAAGAATGGAATTTAAAAGAACTTCAAAAAAAATTATCTTATAAATTTATAAAAAATTTAAAAATTTTTAAAAATAGTGGCTTTACTCAATTTCATGAAAAGTTTGAAAATCTACTTTTATATAAAGGTGATAAAATTAAATTTTTTGATGGAGAAAAAGAGCATGTTGGAATACTTCATTCCATTACTTGTGATGGCAGATTAAACCTATATATGCCGAATAAGGAAATTAAAACATTTTCCTCAGGTGATATAAATTAAAAATGTTTTTGTCTTTTAAAAATAAACATTTTTTAAACGCTTTAATTTATACTATCATTGCCTGCATGGGAGGCGTTTTATTTGGATATCACACCTCTGCAATATCTGCAGCTATGCTTTTTATTAATAAAAGTTTTCTTTTATCAAATATACAAATTTCATTTTTAGTAAGTTTAATAATTTTAGGAGCTTTATTTGGCTCTATAATGGGTGGTGCTATAGCAGATAAATTTGGTAGAAAAAAAGCTTTTTTTATAGCTTTGATTTTAATGTTTTATGGAACTGTTTCATTTATTTTTTCTAAAACTATAAATAATTTATTTATTTATAGATTTATAGTTGGAATCTCAATTGGTCTTTTTTCTTCTATCGTTCCAATATACATAGCTGAAATTTCAACTTCCAAATATCGAGGAAGATTAGTATCAATAAAATACATGGGCCTTGCAACAGGTATTTTGTTTGCAAATTTTATCTCTTTTTTATTTACATCAACCTCAAATTGGCAAGCAATATTTCTAATTGGTTTAATTCCTGCTATTATAATGTTTATTGGTTTACTTATCATTCCTGAAACGCCAAGTTATTTATCTAGTATTAATAAAAAAGATAAAGCCTTAGAAATATTAAATGTATTAGATAATTCTAATAATACTTTAGAAACATTAGAAAAAGGAAAAACAAAAGCATCTTTTAAAGACCTTTTTTCGAAATCAATAAAATCTGCTCTTTTTGTTGGAATCGGAATTAATATATTTAGACAAATTTCTGGAATTAATATAGTTACATATTATGCTCCAAAAATATTCCTGCTTTCCGGGTTCGCATCTGAAAAATTGGCAATTAGCGCCAATTTATTTGTTACTATTATAAAAATCATATGTACTATTTTAGCTATATTTTTTATTGATAAAATTGGTAGAAGAATTTTACTTATGATCTCTTTTTTAGGAATGAGCGCTTCTATATTTCTTTTAAGTATTTATTTTTTATTAAAACTTAATTTATTAATAATTCCTATCATCGCTCTTGTTGGATTTTCATCTTTTTTTTCATTTGGAATAGGCGCTGTTACTTGGGTTATAAATTCAGAGATCTACCCAAATGGCATTCGAGGAAGAGCTGTAGGATTAGCTACTTTTTTTAACTGGATTTCCAATTATTTTGTCTCTATGAGCTTTTTATCATTAATTGGTTTTTTAGGTAATAGCACAACATTTATGATGTATTCAATTATTTGTTTTATTGGATTTTTATTTGTATATTTTAAAGTGCCTGAAACTAAAAATAAAACCTTTGCTGAAATACAAAAGTTTTGGAAATAGCTATATACTCTCTTTTACCCATCTTCCATCAATATATTCATATACAATTGGATCCCCTGTTGGGATTTCAAGTTTTACAACTTCATCTTTTGAAAGATTCTCCAAAAACATAATGATTGCACGCAATGAATTTCCATGAGCTGATATAAATACATTTTTATTTTTTTCTATATACGGAAATATTTCTTTTTTAAAATATGGCAAAGCTCTTTTTGCTGTTTGTTTTAAACTCTCGCCATTAGGAGGCGCTGTGTCATAGCTTCTTCTCCAAATATGCACTTGCTCTTTCCCAAATTTTTCTCTTGCTTCATCTTTATTTTGTCCTTGTAAATCTCCATACATACGTTCATTTAAACGCCATGAGTGATACATTAAAATAGTTGCTTCTTTCGCTTTTTCACTATTAATATATCCCATTTTTTTTAGTTTTCTATTATTTGAATGATCAAAGACTAAAGTTTTTTTTGAAGAGTGATTTAACATTGCCAAAACAGCAGTTGTTTGAGCTCTAATAAGTTCTGAAGTGAATGCTATATCTATAGGAATATTTTTAATTTTTTTACCACCTTCAATCGCTTCAAATACTCCTTTTTCAGATAAAGGAACATCCACCCATCCTGTAAATAGATTTTTTTGATTCCAAATTGACTCTCCATGTCTCATCAATATTAATTTAGCCATAAATATCCCCTTTTTAATAATAATAACAAATTTTTTGAAAAGCACAATATAATTGAAACCTTAAAGATTTTTATCTATAATATACATAATTAAATCACATGATATTTTATGAGCTTAAAAAGATTAAATAAATTTTTATCCCATGCAGGCATAGCCTCTCGAAGAAAAGTCGAAGAGTTAATTTTAAATAACAAAGTTAAAGTAAATAATGTTATTACAAATGATCTATCTACTAAAATAGATTCTTCAAAAGATAAAGTCACAATAAATAACAAACTGATAAAAGAACAACAAAAACTATATTTTATTTTAAATAAACCAAAGGGATATCTTTGTTCTAATCAAAGAAAAGATGATGAAAAATTAGTAATTGATCTTTTTGAAAATTTTAATGAAAGATTATTTACAGTTGGAAGACTTGATAAAGATACTACTGGTCTTATTATGGTTACCAATGATGGTGATGCTGCTAATAAAATAATCCACCCCTCTTCAAATATTGAAAAAGAATATCTTATAAAAATAAAAGAATCTATAAAAGACACTGATCTAAAAAAAATATCAAAAGGATGTTTTGTAGAAAATCAATTCATAAAGCCTAAAAGTGTAAAAAAAATAAGAAACGGCACTTTAAAAATAATTATTACTGAAGGAAAAAAAAGAGAGATTAGAATTATGATCAAAAAAGCAAATCTTTCTTTAATTAGCTTATCTAGAATAAGAGTTGGTAATTTAAAATTAGGTTCTTTAGAAATAGGTTTTTTCAAACAAGTCAAATTAAATGATCTTTTAAAAGTTTTTTGAACTTCCTTCTTTTTAATAAATTTAAATAAATATATTATTTAATTTAAAGTAGGAATTTTGATGAGAACAATTGCAAAACTTTTTGGTAAATCCCCATTTTCTCCTCTTCAAGCTCATATGGAGAAAGTATCTATTTGTGTTTTGTTATTAGAAGATTTATTCACATCTCTTTTAAAACAAGATTATAATAAAGTATTTGAGATATCTAAAAAGATATCTAAAAAAGAGCATGAAGCAGATCTTACAAAAAACGATCTTAGAAATCATCTTCCTAAAAGTTTATTTATGCCCATTGATAGAGCTTCTTTTTTAGAAATTTTAAATTTTCAAGATTCTTTTGCAAATAAAGCTGAAGATATTGGCATTCTTTCTACATTAAAAGAATTAAAAGAATTAGATGAATTTGAAAAATTTGAGACCTTTTATAAAAAAAATATAGAAGCTTTTAAAAAAGCTCATTTAATTATTAAAGAATTTGATTCTTTATTAGAATCTTCATTTGGTGGTATTGAAGCTAGAAATGTAAAAGATATGATTGATGAGCTTGCATTAATGGAGCATGATTTAGATATTATAGGTTATGATATTTTAAAAAAGTTATATGCTTTAACAGACAAATTATCTTATTCAACTTTTCATTTATTAAATACACTGCTTAAAGAAATATCCGAAATATCTAATATTGCTGAAAAGTTAGGAAACAAAATTAGGACAATCTTAGAGATTACATAATGGAACTTAAAATTCTTGAATTTTTAACATTAATTGTCGGAATTTATATGGCTTGGAACATCGGAGCTAACGATGTTGCAAATGCTATTTCTACATCTGTTGGATCCAAAGCATTAACTTTAAAAAAAGCTGTAATAATTGCTGCCCTTTTAGAATTTTTCGGAGCTTACTTTCTAGGTGGTAATGTATCTCAAACTATTCAATCAGGAATTGTAAATCCTGATGTTTTTAAAAATGATTATTTGATTTTTATTTTGGGTATGATGTCTGCTCTATTAGCTACTGGTCTATGGCTTAATTTTGCATCTTACTTAAGAATGCCTGTTTCTACTACACATGCAATTATTGGAGCAGTTGTGGGATTCGGATCTGTTATTGGAGGAGTTCATGCTGTTAATTGGACTTTAGTGCTTCAAATAGCTCTTAGCTGGATTATAACACCCGCTATTAGCGGAGTTATTTCTTATTATATTTTTATTTTTCTACAAAGAAAAATTCTATATAGCCTCTCCCCTCTTAAAGCTACAAAAAAAATTGTCCCAATTTTAGTTTTTTTTACAATTTTTGTTTTTTTACAAAGCTTAATATTTAGTAAAATCACTAATTTAAAACTGCCTTTTTCAACTAGCTTTGCTTTTATAATTGTCCTAATATTAGCTCTTGCCATTGCAGTTATTTCGTATTTTTTAATAAATAAAATAAAAATAGATTCATGCCATGTAGTACTGCATCACCCAAATCAAGTTCTCTCTTTAGAAAAAGCACATAAACATTTACTTAGATTGAAACTCAGTTCTAAAGGAGATACTAAAGAAAAAGTTTCTAAAATAACTAATGAAGTAAATGAAATGCTCTCCGATATAAAAGAAAAAACAAAATTTTCTGAAATGTCTAAAGAATATTTAAAAGTTGAAAAAGTTTTTGGTTTTCTTCAAATAATAAGCCTTTCTTTAATTGCTTTTGCACATGGATCAAATGATGTAGCTAATGCAATAGGTCCTGTCTCTGCCATTATTCAAACTATAAATTTAAAAAATGTAAATATTAGTGGACTGGTTCCACCTTGGATTCTTTTAATTGGTGCTAGCGGAATAGTTCTCGGCCTTGCTACTTGGGGGTATAGAGTAGTGGAAACTATTGGCCATAAAATAACAACTCTTACTCCTACTAGAGGATTCTCTGCTGAATTTGGAGCTGCAACTACTATTTTAATAGCTTCTAAATTAGCCCTGCCTATTTCAACAACTCACGCTCTGGTTGGATCAGTACTTGGCGTTGGTCTTGCAAAAGGACTGACTTCTTTAAATTTAAAAATGCTAAAAGATATTGTTCTATCTTGGATAATTACTCTTCCAATCTGCGCAATTTTAAGTATTTTAGTTTTTTATTTATTAAAATTCTTTTTTTATTAAAATAGTTCTTTTTTTATAAAAAAAGGATTTTATATGTTTATCTCTAACTATTTACCCTCTTATGCAAATATAAAAAGGCATACTATTTTTACTCTTGGAATGTTTGGTTCCACTCTACCAGCTTTTGTAATGAGCGCTTCTATTACATCACTTGGTATCTTTGGAGGAAGTGATATGCAATCATTTGTAGATATTGCAAAAAAATCAAACATATTAAATGGAAAAGTAATTGATGTTATAACACCACTTTTAAGTCCTTTTGCAATTTCTTTATTAGTAAGAGTTTCAGGTTATGCTGCAGGCTTATATAAGGTGAGTAGTTTAACCTCTAATTACACTATTAAATCATATACTGCAACAAAACCACATATCTCTGAAAATCAAAAAAAAGCTTTGAAAATTTTAGTAATATCATCTTGCGCTTATGCTTATAGTTTCACACTTTATTCTCTTAAAGATTATTCAATTACTATGACTAGCGAAAAAAAATTATCAAACCGATTAGGATTTGTTACAGGATCCATTACCGGATTTTTAAGTATTATACATTTAAGTTATAAACTTTTTAAAAGTTAATTAATTTTTATATTCTTTTTTAAGCTTAAATTTTTTATAAATAAAATTACCAATACAAATTGTTAATTTTATGGAAAATGATAAAAATTCTGAAATTTTTGATTTCATGCAAAAAATAAAACGTTATCTTATCACTAATCTTGGCAAAGTTGAAAGTGTTGCTTCTAATGAAGAATTTTATTTTGCTCTTTGCATGGCCCTTAGAGAAAAAATAATGATTAACTGGACGGCTACTGAACATTCTCATAATGAACTTGGTGCTAAAACTCTATATTATTTATGTATGGAATACCTTCCTGGTAAATTTTTAACTAATAATATTACAAATCTAAAACAAAATGATTTAGTTTTAGAAGTAACAAAAAGAATGGGAAGAAACCTAAAAGACATTATTTCTTGTGATGCTGAACCTGGCCTTGGAAATGGTGGACTTGGAAGACTAGCTTCTTGTTTTTTAGATTCATTAGCTACACTATCTTATCCTGCCTGGGCATATGGGCTTAGATATCAATATGGTATTTTTGAACAAGAGCTTTGGAATGGAGTGCAAGTAGAGAGACCCGATTGTTGGCTGCTAAATCAAAATCCTTGGGAATTTAGAAAAGATAACCACTCTCAAAATGTTAAATTTGCAGGAACAATGCACCCTGGAACAAATATCCATGGTGATGAAGTTTTTTATTTAGAAGATTATGAAGAAGTAAGAGCTCTTCCTTTTGATACTCCAATTATTGGATATCCAAAAAATCATGATTTTAATATTGTAACCCTAAGACTTTGGTCAACAAAAGAATCTCCTAGAAACTTTGAGCTACAAAGATTTAATGCTGGACAAATTAACGAAGCTGGTGAAAATACAGCTATTACAGATGTGTTATATCCAAATGATAATAATGAAATTGGAAAAAAAATCAGATTAAAACAAGAGTTTTTATTAGTCTGTGCATCTATACAAGATATTTTACATCAACATTTAAGAGTCTATGGTCAAATAGATAATTTAGATCAAAAAGTACAAATACAAATCAATGACACTCATCCTGCATTAGTAATAGCGGAACTTATGAGAAGACTTATAAAAAATCATAATATCTCATGGAAAAAAGCTTTTGAAATGACCCAAAACATTTGTAATTATACAAATCATACTATTATGAAAGAAGCATTAGAAGAATGGAATGAGTCAAGACTTCAAACTCTTCTTCCAAGACAATACAAAATCATTCAAAAAATTAATCAAGAATTTTGTGATAAGATTAGAATTACCTTTCCAAATGACCCTGGCAGAATAGATAGAATGAGTATAATACATAATGGTCAAATAAAAATGGCGCATCTTGCAATTTTAGGATCTAAAAAAGTAAATGGTGTTGCTGAATTACATACTGAAATATTAAAAAATGATCTTTTTAAAGATTTCGTTGATATGTATCCTCAAAAATTTATTCCAATTACTAATGGTGTTACTCAAAGAAGATGGCTATTTCAATCGAATCCATGTCTTTGTGATTTAATTACAAAAAAAATTGGTGATAAGTGGAAATTAGATTTTCATGAAATTCAAAATATTAAAGCACATGCAGAAGATTCTCAAACAATAGAAGAATTTTTAAAGATTAAACAAGAAAACAAAAAAAAATTATTTAATTTTATAAAACAAGAAAATCCAATTAGAGATTATAAAGGAAAAGTTATTGATCACTACCCTGTTTTTGAAGACTATGATGTATTAGTAGAATCTCAAATAAAGCGTTATCATGAATATAAAAGACAACTAATGAATGTTTTACATGCTCTTATGCTTTATAATGATCTAAAACAAGATCCTTTATCTAGAAAAGTTAAAAGAATGATAATACTAGCTGGAAAAGCAGCACCCGGATACGATCTTGCTAAAAAAATAATGCTTTTTGCATTTCTAGTAGCTAAAAAAATAAATACTGATAAAGACGTAAATGAAAAACTAAAATTTGTAGTTATTGAAAATTATAATGTTTCAAAAGCAGAACTTATTATTCCAGCATCAGATTTATCCGTTCAAATATCTACTGCCGGATATGAAGCCTCTGGTACTGGAAATATGAAACTTTCTATGAATGGCTCACTTACCATTGGAACAGAAGATGGCGCTAATATAGAAATGAGAAAAGCAGTCACAGATGAATACTGGCCCTTTAAATTTGGGCTTACTAAAAATGAAATTAATGAAATAGTTAAAAATAAATCTTATAACCCAAATCAAGTGTATTTAGAAAATGAAAAAGTAAAAAATGCACTAGATATGTTAAAAAATGACTCTTTAGTAAATTCAGAATATGAACATCAGGCGCTATTACAAATATATACAATTCTTTTAGAATATGGTGAAAATAGTGATAAGTATTTTGTATTAAAAGATCTAGTTTCTTACTACGAAACTCAAAAAAAAGTTGAAGACTTATATATTGATCGTCATATTTGGACGAAATTTGCAATTCATAACATTGGTGGAATGGGAAGGTTTTCATCTGATGAGGTTATTAATAACTATGCAAAATCAGTTTGGGAATTAGATCCATGCCCACTAGAGCCACAGATACTAGAAAAAGTTAGAAATGAATATTTACAAAGCTCTGCTTGCTATGTTGGAGAAAAAAGTGATACTAACAAATAAGAGTTAGTATCACTAAAAAAATTAATTACTGTACTTTTTTTTCTGTCGCTGTTGTATCTGGATTTGCATCTGCAGCACCAGCTGTTTGAGTCGTCTCAAATAGTTCACCAGCTCTTTTAGCTTTTTCAGCTTCTGCTTCTTTTCCTAAAGCTTGAGCTACAGCAGCAGGTCTTTCTAATGCAGAATTACTTGCATAATTACAAACAACGCTATATAAGATAGATGCTTTTCTAGCATTTTTAATTTTTCTAGCTAAACCTTTTGAGCAAGAGAAATTAACAGTTGCATACATAACTGAATAACCTACTTTTTTAGCTCTTCCTAAAAATCCTAAAAAGCAAGTTTTATCCATATCATTTATTTTTTCAGCTGTAATATCTCTTAAACTTTTTTGTCCAACATTAAATTCACGAGCTTCATTTAAAAGTTGAGTTCTTTTTAAATTTATTTCAACTGCCATAATATTATCCTCCGATATTTGGGTTAATTTATAAAAGTAAAAAGATAATATTCAAATTGAAAATAGCTGACAATCATTAAAATAATTTCTTTACAAGATTGTTTTAATATAAATTAAATTGCTATTAATTATTTACGAAAATACACGTAATTTCTATGATGATTATCAAGCGCGCCTTTTAAAATTAATCTAGCTCCAATTCTTTCAATGAAAGTTGATATAAAATGCAGTTCTTCCGGTAAAAATTTTGTAATTTTTCTATAAAATATAGCTCTTACTCTAGTCTTTAATCCTAAATAACAAAATTTATAAATCTCTTCTATTTTTCTTTGTTCTAAATATTGATTATTTCCATATAAATTTTTGTACACACACACTTGTAGTGCATATTTGTATGCTTTACTTCTTTGTATCGGATCATAATTTTTAAGAGAAAAATTTAATATTAATTTAATGACCATTTATCTATAAGCTTTTTCAATTCACCATTTTTTTTATATTTTTCAATATAAAAATCTATTATTTTAAGTATTTTGAGATTTTGATTTTTTAAAGTAATAATGCGAATAGCTTCATCACTAACAGGTGATTTTAAAATTTTTAAAGTATTATAGTAATTATCTTCGATATATTTTCTAGCTATAATAATAGGTAGTAAAAAAGCATCTATTTGATTATCTTCCAAATCTTTAAAACCATTTGGTATATTTGCATATTTTTCTGCAAAAACTTCATATTTTTGTAAAACATCATATAGAGCATCATCACTTATATAACCTATATGTTTTTGAAAAAGATCATCAATAGTTTTATAAGATGAATCTTTTTCAACTATCAATACATACCCTATATCTAAGATGTTTTTAGAAAAATCAAATTTTGCTAAGTTAAAATTATACATTTGCATATTTGATAAAACAGATCCATATTTATGGTTTTTTAAGCCATTTAATAAGTCATTATTGTTTGTATTGATAAGCGATATATTATGATTGGAGTCTCTTGCTATTTTTATAAATAAATCTTGAAAAAACCCATTTAAATTGGCGCTTTGGCCATTTGTAACAATATTTTCCCACTCATTATTATAACCAATAGAAAAAGAAATATTTTTTCTCTTAGTACAAGAAATACTAGATAACAATAATAATAAAATTAGTAAAACTTTCAATTTTTTCATAATTTTATCTTAATAAAAACTAATAATTTTTACTACTAATTTTAAATGCTAATTAGTAATTATTTTTAAAAAAAAATTAAAATATTTACCTTTTGTAAATTAATATTTTTTTCTCTATACTAATTCGTCGAAGGCTACTAAAAAGTAATTTTAATATGATACAAAATAATAAAATCGGATACATTTTTCCTACTATAGAAAATGATATTTTAGAAATACAACCGAAAGAAAATTTTTTTTCAAGACTATTTAAAAAAAATAAAATTACAAAAAAAAATAAAAAATATAATTTTTTTGATGAAAAACTAGAAGAATTTCATAAAAAAATAAAGCATCTCACTTTTCAAAAAACTCTTTTTTTTAATTTAAACGACACTTCTTTTTTTGAGAGTTTTTTTTCAAATATTGAAAATGAAATAATTGATAAATGGTATGTATTTCCCCTTTTTTTTCAGTTTAGTGAAGCTACAACTTCAAAAATTGCTAATTTTTTTTTAGAAAACCTAAATGAAAAAACTTTAAATAAACTGTTTTGGATAAAATCTATTTCAAGCCATACAAAGTATATATCTTTTTTACAAAAAAAAATAATTAGTCTATTGAGAACTAATCATTTAGATGAAAAAGATTGCGTTTTTATTTTTTTTACTAATACTTTTGATGAACTCTCCCTGCACTGTAACTTATTTAATTTAGAAATTAATACAACTTTTCAAAAAGTTATAAAAAAATTCCCCTATGCCTTTTGTGAAATAAACTTTTTTGATGATATTGAGAAATCTTTAAAAAATTTAGATGATACAATAAATAAAACAAAAAAAAGAAAAAATTATATATTTATTCCATTAAATATTTTTGATGAAGTTAGATTAAAAAATAATTTAAGCTTAATTTTTGAAAAACTGCAAAAAAATAATAAAAATTATTTTTTATTATCTAATATTTTTACAGAAAAAGAATTTTTATTGGATATTTTTGAGATAATAAATGAAAAAAACTTTGTGACCAACCAAATGCTCAGTAATAATATATGATCTCAAAAAAAAGTAACTTGAAAAATTTTTTAATTAAGACAATATTTTTTCTTTCTACTTTTTCATTAAAAAAGAAAAATAAATTTAATGAAAAAAATCCTAGAATTTTAATAGTAACAACAACTGCAATTGGGGATACTCTTTGGGCTACTCCTTTTATTAAAAGCATAAAAGAAAAATATTCTAAAAGTTATTTATCCGTCTTAACTAGCAAAATTGGATTTGAAATACTAAAAAACAACCCTTATTTAGATGAGCTTTTTTTTATAAAAGAGCCTGTATATAAATCTTTTTTTTCTACTTTAAAAAAAATAAGAAAAAATAAATTTGAAGCAATTTTGATTTTTCATGCCTCTCAAAGATTAATTCTTCCAATGATAGCTCTAACAAATGCTTCAATTATTGCAAGCTCTCATGGACTTAATAAAGATTTAGATTTTTTATTAACTCATAAAACTAAATCAAAAAATTTGCATGAAATTCTAAGAAGAGATGAAATAACTAAAGTAATAAATATTAAAACTTTAGATTTTTCTTTAAAATATTATTTAGAAAAAGAAAAAAAATATCCTATTACCTTTACTCAAGAAAAAAAATATCTATTTGTAATTCATCCGGGAGCTTCTAAAAAAGAAAAATGTTATCCCCCAAAATATTTTATTGAGCTTGGCAGACTTTTAAAAAATAATTTTGATTGTAATATTATAATTACAGGATCTATGAAAGAAAAAAAATTAATAAAGTTTATTTCATCACAAATTGAGGCTTCTTTTAATTATGTAAGCACTAGTTTAAATGAGTTTGCTTGCATTCTAAATAAGATGGATCTTTTAATTACCAATGATACAGGACCAATGCATCTAGCTAGCGCTTTAAATAAAAATGTTGCTGCTTTTTTTGGACCTACAAATCCAAAAATTTCAGCTCCATATAATTATAAAAAAGTCTTAGTTTTTGAAAGTAGAAATGCATGTAAGATATGCATATATAAAAAATGTACGAATGCTATTTGTTTTTATAGTATAAATCCTAATATAGTGTTTAATAAAATAAAAAATTATTTTAATTCAAAAAAACAAAATTTTATCTCAATTTAAATATTAAAGATGTTATAAATAAATTAAATGATAAGGAATTTTAGAGGATTATGAAAAAAATAATTTCTTTTATTTTACTAGCTCTAATCTTAGTTAGCTGTGAATCTAGTAAAACAATTGTAAACAATCTTGATGAGAGAAGCGCCAATGAAATCGTTGTGTATTTAGCTTCTAAAGGAATAGCTGCCCAAAAAATTCAAGCAGGATCAACAGGACCAGGTACTGGTGCTACAAATCTTTGGAATATTTTCGTTGATGAAAAAAAACAAGTAGATGCTATGACTCTATTAAATCAAGTAGGTCTTCCACGAATTAAAGGTACAAATTTACTTACTTTATTTGATGGAAAAAGTCTTATGAAATCAGATAAAGAAGAAAATATTCGCTATCAAGCTGGAATCGAAGAAGAACTTAAAAATATAATTAGAAAAATTGATGGTGTTTTAGATGCAGATGTAAGAATTTCTTTTCCACAAGCTCAAGAGGTTGGTTTTACTGCAACACAAACTCCTAAAATAAAAGCTGCAGTTTATATAAAACATCAAGGAATATTTGATGATCCCAATCAACATTTAGATAGTAAAATTAAAAGATTAGTTGCTGGGAGTATAGATAATTTAAGCTTTGATGATGTCACTGTAATTTCCGATAAATCTAGAATTGCTGATATTCAAATGATACCCGATGTCAAAACGCTAGGACCTAGAGCTTTAGATAAAGAGTATGTGAAAATATGGTCAATTATAATGACTAAAAATTCTGCAAGTAAATTTAGAACTATCTTTTTTACTATGATATTTTTAATTTTAATCTTTGCAGGACTTATGGGATATTTGATTTATAAATTTTATCCGGAAATTCAAAAAAAAATAAAAGCATCAAAAAAATAAAAAGAATAAATCAATAGATATCATTTTAAATGTTTTATTAAATAAAGAACCTCAAGATGAAAAAAACAAGCTTCTTTTATTTTTAGATAGTAATACTGTAGATTCAGTTACTAAAAAAAAATATGATGCTATTGATATTGATACTTCCGTAATATTAAAAAAAACATTAATTGATAATATCCACTATTCTTGGTTTATTCCTCTTTTAAAAAGTTTTAAAAAAGAAGAAATTGATTTTTTCTTGTTATCAATGAGCTCAGATAAAAAAAAATCATTAGAAAAAATATTAAGTCATAAAACTAAAAATATCACTTTATCCGATGTAGTGAAAAAATATTTTAATGAACTTTTATTTGAAAATTTGATATCTAAAGATTCATCTCTTTTACCTATAACCTACCTTTTAAAATCAAATCTATCCTCTCTTTTATCATTAAATAAGTATCAGCTTGTAAAATTAATAAATTATTTATCTCTCTACGATTTAGTAAAAGAAATGAAATACTTAGTCGATACAAAGTATTTAAAAAAAATATATTCTTTTTTAACCTCTGATGAAAAAAAATTTTTAAATAAAATTCTTAAGTATAATGAGCCTTTTTCTACTAAAAGATTAAATTTAGAAAAATTTAACTTAGAGAAAAAAACAATTAGAAATATACTACATAAAAGAGGTCTCGAAAGACTTGCATATGCTATTTCTTCACAAAATGAAGATTTTATATGGTATATTATGCATTTTTTAGATATCGGTAGAGCTATGATATTAGAAAAATTAATAAGAAAGAATAAAAACTTAGGTATATCAGATATTATAATATCACAAATATTTTATGTTTTAGAAAATAATATGAGCAATTTATGAAATTTTTTAGTTTTTCAAATAAAGAAATACATCCCCAAATTAATGAAAAAATAATTGATTCAAAAGATTTCGCACAACTTTTAGAAATTGATGATTTATTAAAAGAAGCTAAAGAAGACATTAAAAAACAAAAACTACTTTGTGATAAAGACTGTGAAACCTTAAAAAAAGAAGCTAAAAAAGAAGGTTTTAATCAAGGATTAGATAAATTTAACAAACACATTTTAAAGATAGATAAGAATTTAAAAGAAATTTCTAAAACTATAGAAAAAAAGATTTTTACTATAGCCTTAAGTGCTGTTAAAAAAATTGTTGGTCAAGAATTAGAAATTCATCCAGATAGAATCATAGATATTGTAAAACAAGCCCTAAAACCTGTTCTCCAACATAAAAAAATTAAAATTTATGTAAATAAATTAGATTTAGAAATTTTAGAAAAAGAAAAACAAAAAATTAAAGATATATTAGATTCAATTGAATATTTTTTAATTCAAGAAAGAGATGATATTCAAAGAGGTGGATGTATTATAGAAACTGAAGCTGGAATTATAAATGCTCAACTTGAAAATCAATTTAGAGCAATTGAAGCTGCCTTTGAATCTTTTAAAAAAAAATAGTGAATAAATTATGAAAATATTAAATAAAAACTACTTTAAAATTTTTCTTATGCTTTTTATATTTTCAACTATTTCTATTTTTGCCCAAGAAATTCCAGGTGATTATAATGTAAATCCTCCTCTTGTTACTAGACTTGCAGTCTTAGCTGGACTTGCTCTTTTACCATTTGCTGTTATGCTACTTACATCTTTTGTAAAAATTATCATTGTGTTACAACTTCTTCGAAGTGCTCTTGGAGTGCAACAAACTCCACCGAATCAAGTGTTAAATGGAATAGCTTTAATGCTTACAATTTATGTTATGTTTCCAACTGGCGTTAAAATGTATGAAGCTTCTAAAGAAATTATCGAACAAGCAAGACCTAAAGAGATGTTTTCAAATCAAAGCGCTCAATATATTATTGATATAGTAGATAAATCTAAACAGCCTTTAAAAGAATTTTTACAAAAAAACTGTGTTACTAAACATATAAAAAGTTTTTATGCTATGGCATATAAACTTTTTCCATCTCCTTATAAAGAAAGTTTAAAACCAAATGATTTTATTGTATTAGTCCCATCATTTATTACATCGCAAATAAAAGCTGCTTTTGAAATTGGAGTACTCATATATTTGCCATTTTTCGTAATAGATATTGTAACTTCAAATATATTACTTGCTATGGGAATGATGATGTTATCACCTTTAACTATTGCTCTTCCAATTAAACTTTTGCTTTTAGTTATGATTGATGGTTGGACAATATTAGTTCAAGGTCTAGTAATGACATTTAGGTAAAAGGTGAATTATGTTTCAAAATGAAATTTATCAATTAACATATCAAGCTTTATTTTTGATTTTGTTATTATCGGGACCTCCAATTCTAATCAGTATGATTTTGGGATTAATGGTAGCTATTTTCCAGGCTGCCACTCAAATTCAGGAGCAAACACTTTCCTTTACTGTAAAACTTTTTGCAACAATTTTAACTCTTATGATGTTAGGTGGATGGCTTGGAGCTCAAATAGTGAATTTTGCAAATACAATATTTAAAAATTTTCCATCGTGGAATATGTAAAAAATGCCAACTTTAGTTGAAACAGATACCTATTTAAATCTACTTTTGTCAATTCCCGGATTGAACCCCAATACTATTTTATCTGCTCTTTTTTTAAGTTTAGCTAGAATTTTTCCAATAACAATGCTCGCTCCTTTTTTTGGCGCAAAAAATGTACCCGCTCCTGTTAGAATAATGTTTAGCTTATCCCTGCTAGCAATTTTGCTGCCTTCCATATTATTAAACTTAAAAGTAAATATTCCATTTGATTTAAATTACATAGGCTATCTTTTAAAAGAGTTATTTATTGGTTTTATTTTAGGGTTTTTGGTAGCTATCCCCTTTTTTATAGCTCAATCCGCAGGATCTTTAACAGATCATATGAGAGGAGCTCAATCCTTGCAAGTTACCGATCCTACAACAAATTCTCAAACAGGACCTATTGGAATTTTTTATAACTATGTTTTAATTACTATATTTTATTTTATTGGAGGACCATTTATTTTTTTAGAAGCTCTTTCAAAATCTTATATTATAATTCCAATTAATAAATTTATAAACCCTCTTTTTTTCTCTTTAAAATTACCAATTTGGAAATTAATAATTGGCCTTTCTAATTATATTTTAAGTATGGCTATACAACTAGCCGCTCCTTCTTTAATTGGTGTTTTAATGGCGGAGATGTTTTTAGGGATCGCTAATAGATTAGCGCCTCAAGTTCAAATAGTTTTTCTTGGGATATCCTTAAAATCTTGGGTGGGATTAGCACTTTTAGCTGCTGGCTGGTATTTTATTATGATACAACTTGGAAAAGAATCGGAAAATTGGCTTAAGGTTATTCAAACAACATTAGATCATACAAAAAAATTCATGTAGATAATTTAGCTATTACTTCTTTTAAAGAATTAATAAAATAATCTATATCTTCAAATGTTGTATATATTCCAAAAGAAATTCTAAGAGTTGATTCAACATTAAACCTTTGCATTGTAGGTTGTGCACAGTGATGACCTGTTCTAATTGCAATTTTTTTCATATCTAAAAATGTTGCTACATCCATTGGATGAAGATCTTTTATTATAAAACTAATAACAGATCCTTTGTTTTTGCTATCACCTATTATTTTTAAATTTTTTATCTCTTTTAATTTAGAAGTTGCGTAATTTAAAAGCTCTTTCTCTCTTTTGTAAATATTATCCATGCCAATTGTTTCTAAATAATCCATAGCATCTTTAAAAGCTATTATAGCTGCAATATTAGGAGTTCCCGCTTCAAACTTTAAAGGAGCTTTTTGATATGTAGTTTCTTGATTAAAACTAACCGTCTCTATCATATCCCCTCCTCCTTGAATAGGAGGCATCATTTCTAAAATATCTTCTTTAGCATATAAAACTCCAACACCAGTTGGTCCATACATCTTATGAGAAGAAAAAACATAAAAATCTGAGTCTAAATCTTGAACATCAACTTTTTGATGTGCTATAGCTTGAGCCCCATCTACCAAAACTAATGCAGAGGTTTTACTTCTAACTTCTTTAATAATTTCTTTTACTGGATGAATAATACCTGTGGAATTTGCCATATGAGCAATACATACTAGTTTTGTTTTATCTGATAAAAGTGTTTTAAAATAATCAATATCAATTTCAGCATTTTCATTTACTTTAGCTACTTTTAAAATTGCATTTTTTTCTTTGCAAAGCATTTGCCATGGAACAATATTTGAATGATGCTCTGTTTCTATAATTATAATTTCATCTGATTGCGATATATTTTTTTTACCAAAGCTTAAAGCTACTAAATTAATACTATCAGTTGCACCTTTTGTAAAAACTATCTCATTTGAACTTTTAGCATTTATAAAAGACTTTAATTTATTCCTTGTCTCATCATATCTAATAGTTGCTTTTTTAGAAGGAGCATATATGCCTCTATGTACTGTTGCATATTCATTTTTATAAAAATGATTTAATGAATCAATTACGCTCTTAGGTTTTAAAGAGGTTGCTGCCGTATCTAAATATACATAAGCATTTTCTTGCAGCAAATAAGGGAAATCTTTTTTTATTTTATCAATATCAAACATAATTTTTTTATAAGTAATTTTTTGTTTTTTCTTCTTTTATATTTTTGTCTTCAATTTGCTCTAAAATTTCTTTTATGAAAGAAAATATTAAAATATTTTGAGCTTTTTTTTCATTAAAGCCTCTTGTTTTTAAATAAAACATATCTTCTCCATCTAAATTAGAAGTAGTAGCGCCATGCGTTGCTATAACATCATCTGTAAAGACTTCTAAATTAGGTTTTGTTGTAACAGTGGATAAATCATCTAAAATAATATTTTTATTTATTTGATTACTCTTAGATAATTTGGCAATTGAATTCATATATACATTAGATTCTAAATAGAATTTAGAATTCTCATTTAAAATGCTTTTATAAATAAATAAAGAATTAGTTTCTTTATTTAAATGATTGATTTTTACATTAGCAGAGATTTGATTTTCATTTATTAAATGAGATAAAAAATATAAGCTAACGCCAGCATTTTGCTCTAATAAATCAATGTTATAGTCTTGCTTTAAGTTTTTAATATTTTTTGTGAGATTCACTATTTTTAAATTAGATTTTTTTTCAACTTTTGCTCTTATAGAATCAAAATAAAATGCATTTTCACAAGCATTAGAGTCTTGAAAAATTGATAGATTACTGTCATTATTTAAATTTATATCTATTAATTGATTAAAAAATGATGGCTTTAAATTTTTTTCAATCTTAATTGTATTAACTGAAGCATTTACATTTTTTTCAACATTGATAAATATTCTACTAGCTTTATGAGAGCTATCTTTAGTGATTATATTATAAATATTTATAGGATTTGAAATAGTTGTGTTTTCTTTTATATTTATATATATACCATTTAAAAAGGCTGTATTTAAAAGACAAAAAATATTTTTTTCTACTTCTAGAGATTGTAAAAAGTGCTTTTGCAAAAATAAAGGATATTTTTGCATAGCTTTATTTAAATCTAATATTTCGATGTTTTTATCAAATATATTATTTTTTAAATAACTTCCATTTAAAAAAATAATAGAATTTTCTCTATTGCTAATAGACTCTTTATCTTCTTGATTAGCCGTATCGTTTATAAATGAATAATCAAATAATCTATTTAAAAAATTATTTTTTAAAATATCTTTTTTATTAAAAATTTCAAAGTCTTTATTTCTTAAAACAGATAAGAAATCATCTTTTGGATTTTTTTCAAATTGCTCATTTATATTAAATAAAAAATTGTCTATTAGATTTTTAGTCATTTAAAAAATCATACCCTTTTTCTTCTAAAATTTTAGCAAAATTATGATCTGCGGATTTAATTATTTTACCATCTTTTAAAACATGTACAAAATCTGCATTGATATAATTTAAAAGCCTGTCATAGTGAGTTATAATGATTAAAGAGTTATTTTCATTTTTGAAATGATTGATTGCATTAGCAGCATCTTTAATCGCATCAATATCAAGACCTGAGTCTATCTCATCTAAAATTGCTATTTTAGGATTTAATAAAAGCATTTGAAGAAGCTCATATTTTTTCTTCTCTCCCCCTGAAAAACCTTCATTTATTCCTCTATCTAAAAAAAATTTATTGAAATTTACAATTGTTATTTTTTCTTCTAAAAGATCGTCAAACTCTTTTTTAGATAAAATTGGCATGTTGTTTGCTTTTCTATTTATGTTAACCATACTTTTTAAAAAGTTATAGTTAGATACATTTGGTATTTCTATTGGATATTGAAACCCTATAAATACTTTTTTATGAACTCTTTTTTCAATCTCTAAAGAAAGTAAATTTTCATTATCTAAAAGCACTTCACCTTTATGTGGGATGAAATCCACATGCCCTGCTATAGCTTTCACTAAAGAAGATTTACCCATACCATTTGGACCCATAATAATATGCAGTTCATTTTTATTTACTTTAAGATTAAGTCCGTTAAGTATGTTTTTTTCATCTATTTTTACATGTAAATCTTTAATTTCAAACATTTTATTATCCCACCGAATTTTCTAATTTTATGGAAAGTAATTTTTGTGCTTCTATAGCAAATTCAAAAGGTAGGTTTTTTATTACCTCTTGACAAAAGCCTTTTATTAATATTTCTATTGCTTCTTCCTTTGAAAATCCTTTTGTTTGAAGATAAAATATTTGATCTTCACTTAACTTTGAAGTTGAAGCTTCATGTTCAATTTTAGAGGTTTTGTTTCTTGATATAATAGTTGGGAATGTACTTACAGAACAATTATTGCCAACTATCATAGAATCGCACTGTGTATAATTTTTTGCATTTGTTGCAATTGGCGTCATTTTAACAAGACCTCTATAACTACTTTTAGAAAAGTCTGCTGATATGCTTTTTGAAATAATTTTAGATTTTGTGTTTTTACCTATATGTATCATTTTAGTTCCTGTATCAGCTTGCATATTGTTATTTGTTAAAGCTATAGAATAAAATTCTCCTATTGAATTATCTCCTTTTAAAATACATGATGGATATTTCCAAGTAATAGCCGATCCTATCTCTACTTGAGTCCATGAGATTTTAGAGTTTTTTCCTTTGCAAAGACCTCTTTTTGTAACAAAATTATAAATACCAGTATCTTTTTTATCTTTATCTCCCGGATACCAGTTCTGAACAGTTGAATATTTAATCTCAGCTGAATCCAAAGCTATTATTTCAACTATTGCTACATGCAATTGTGATTTTAAATGAGCAGGGGCGCTGCACCCTTCTAAATAACTTACATATGAATTTTCATCGGCTATAATCAAAGTTCTTTCAAATTGACCAATTCTTTGATCATTAATCCTAAAATAAGTAGATAGTTCTATCGGACACTTTACATTTTTGGGTATATATATAAATGACCCTTCAGAAAAAACACAACTATTTAAAGAAGCAAAAAAATTATCATCTATTGGAACAACACTTCCTAAATATTTCTTTATTAAATCAGGATATTTTTCAATAGCTTCAGATATAGGACAAAAAATTATCCCCATTTTTTCTAATTTTTTTTTATGAGTAGTACCAATAGACACCGAATCAAAAACTATATCGGTTGCTACATTATTTAATTTTTTTTGCTCTTCTATAGATATCCCTAGTCTATCTAATGTTTTTAAAATCTCTTTATCAACTTCTTCTAAATTATCTAATTTTTGTTTCTTCTTGGGTTCTGAAAAATATGAGATGTCTTGATAGTTTATATTTGGATAATCAAGATTAGCCCATTTAGGTTCTTTTTTGTTTTTAAAAATAGAAAATGCTTTAAGTCTAAAATCTAAAATAAAATCCGGTTCATTTTTTTTTAAAGAAATTTTTTTTATAACATCTTCATTTAATCCCTTGTCAAAAGCAATAGATTCAATGTTGGTTGTAAAACCATATTTATAATTTGAATTTAAAATATCTTCTTTCATTTAAAACAGCTTATTTTTTTTAAATAACACCATATTTTATAGTATTATTCACAAGCTGTCAATTGAGATATATTTTAATTAAAATAAAAATTTATAAATATTTTAATAAAAATTAATTAAAAAAATCACTCTTCATATTTAAAAATTATTAGCTTATAATTTCTACTAAAACTAACTATTTATTATTGTGATTCTATTAAAAGCGGCTAATTCATTTGATTTTTTTCAAAGAAAAATAATATTTAATCTTGGGTTATCAAAAGTAAAATCAATAATTCAAGAATGTGCATCTATTTTACTGTCTCCTATAGCTAAAGCTTTTAAAATTTTAAATAATAATATTGTTTATCCTTCTTTAGAACATCTTGATAATTTAATTTTAAAAATAAGACTACTATCTAAAAACGATCCCCTAAGTAATCAAGCTTCTAAAATAAAAAAAGTAGCTTCTAAGGTCTTTGAACTAATGACTAAAAAAAAGATTTTTTGGACTCCTCATCCTTATTTTGTATATGAAAATGATAAATTTCAATTTGATCAAGTAAATCTTGCAGATCCAAGATTATATGGTATTACAGGATTAGCTAAAGTTTTTCATGATGAGTCTAATGAAAATATACCTTTTAAAAATTTAAATATTAACAGCTTTTTAAAATGGCTTAACGAATTTTCAAATATAAGAAAATATCTTTTAATGCAAAAAAATCCAATCGACGATCTAAATACTCAAAATGAACAGTTTTTTATGAATTGCGTGGATTTTATATACTATACACTACATAGCTTAAATTTAATTTCAAAAAAAGAGATACTAAATATTTATAAGAAATATTCTTCTTTTGAAGTAAAAGATAGATATTATGGTTTTAAATTAGATGCCTTCCAAGATATAGATAAAAATATAAAAGAAAATGATATTATTTTGTGTTTTGATAAAAAGAATCACCCACTTCACATCTTATTTTACACCAAAAATAATAAAACAATTAGCTTGTGGAATAGTATTACTGATTTTTCTATTAAAGAGATTTCCTTTGAGGAAATCGAAAAACATTCTTCTTTAAGAGGCGAAAAAGTTCATTTTAAATATTGCCCTATTGAAAAAGCATTATCTGATATTAAAAGCTCTATTTAATTTTTAAGCATTATTATCGTAGCATTCCTACCTGTTTTATTATTTCTTCTATAAGAAAAGTATTCATCCTCTTTGCAATAAGTGCAAATATCTGCAACTTCAATATTTTTTTCTAAAATTTTTGCATCTTTTAATTGATCAATTGCTATTTGCAAAAGGTCAAAATGTTTTTCTTCTTTTTCATAACTCCAAAAACTTTCTGGAAGCTCTTTTTTGAAATTTCTAAATTCGCTATGACAACTTTTTAAAGAAGGAGAAATGCATACTATAATATTTTCTGGTTTTGATCCTTTATCAATTAAAAAGTTAACTGTTTTTGCATATATATTTTTAGTAAGGCCTTTCCAACCAGCGTGGATAGCAGCAATTATTTGATTTTCCCTGTCATATAATAAACAAGCCTGACAATCAGCATGGGTAATAACAAGGGCAATATCTTTCAATTTAGTAACTAAAGCATCGCAGCTGGGCAGCTTTTCTAAATTAGCTTGTGTTATTTCAATAATATCATCTTGATGTACCTGATTTGAAAAAACTAATTTTTTAGCCTTTATGAAGTCTTGTACGATTTTTCTATTCTCATTTACACTTTGTGGGTGATCTCCAACATTATTTGATAAATTTAAAGATTCAAATTCATTTTCACCGACTCCACCTTTTCTTGTAAAAGTATAAGCAAGCAGCTTATCTTCTTCATTTAAAATATCATATGTCAAATATTCTATGTTCCTTTTATCAAAACTCATATAAAGCCTCTTTTTTATTACTTTATTAATTAACTTATATGATTTTTAAATTAAAATGACATTATTTTTTTATTTTTATTTTTTTATCTTTAAAAAATTTATTTTTTTTACTAGGTTGAGCATTAGAGGGGTTAGAAATGAATTTAATGCAAAAAGAGCCAAACTTAAAATTTGGCATTACTATTACTATTTTAGCTTATTTTTGTTTTTCTATTTGTTCCACATTAGTTAAAATTTTAAGTCCCAATTTCTCAATTATGCAAATTCTATTTATTCAAAATAGCATCGCACTTTCTATTATTTTTCCTTATTTTTATAAAAATAGAAAAAAAAATCCTAAATTAAAAATATTTCGCCTACATCTAATTAGAGATTTAACAGGAATTTTTAGTTTTTTTTGTTATTACTTTGCTATAAAAAAAATAAATTTAGTAGATGCTACACTTCTTGCGTATACAGCTCCTTTTTTTACTCCTATTATATGGACAATATGGACAAAAGAAAAAATGGAAAAAGGTATTTGGTGGACCATAATTCTTGGATTTATTGGCATCGGTTTTTTGTTAGAACCTAAAGAACATATGTTTCAGACTAGTTCTTTTATTGGCATAGGTGCTGGCGTATTATCTTCGATAGCTTTAGTTTCTATAAAAAGATTAAATCAAAAATTAGAATCCTTAACCAAAACTACCTTTTATTATTTTTTAGTAAGTTCCATTGTCACTTTGCCTTTTGCCATATATCAATGGAAAACTCCTGATATTTATCAAATTTCTCTTCTTTTAACAATGGGGATTTTAATGGCAATAGGACAGCTTTTTTTAACAATAGCTTATAAACATGGAACCGCTTCATTTTTATCTCCACTATGTTATTCAACAATAATATTTATAGGAATCATAAGTATTATATTTTTTAATCAAATTCCTTCTTACCTATCTTTAATTGGAGCTATTTTAATTATTTTAGGGGGAACTATATCGTATATTTTAAAAATCAAGCCTTCTCATTTCATGAAGTTATTTGAACATTCAAAAGAAGATAAAAAACATTGGTGGCGAAAATTAAAACTTCATCGCAAAAATCTTATAGATCAAGAAAAAGAAAAAGAAAAAGAAAAAAATATTAATCCTTAAACTCTTTATGGTAATCATTTAATACTTCTTTTATGGCTTTACCAATCTTCATATAATCATCCACTATTAGATTTGCAAGAGATACCCTAAGCGAATAATTTGGTCCTTTAAACCCTTCTCCAGGTAAACATACAACAAATTTTTCTTCTGCTAACTTAAATAAAAACTCTAAAATATCTACATTTTTAGTTAAGTGCTCAGCAAATTCTAATGAGTATTCTTGTTTAGCAAGTTCCTTAATATCAATTAAGGCATAATAATAAGTATTATCTTTTTCATTTGGTATTTTCAAATGTAAATTTTCATATAAATTAGTTATTCTTTTTACTAAAATCCCATGAATTTCTTTTTTGTAATCTTTTTTCACATCTATAATGTCATATAATGAAAAAAGAGCCATAATCACTTGAAGAGGGCATGAAAGTCCTCCAGTGTGAGCTAAAGCTGAATCTCTACTATCCATTTCTAATCTATCTATAAATTTTATTTTTCTAGGCTCTGTTGTAATACTTAAATATCTCTTATCTATTTCTTCTTGAATTTCTTCAGGTAAATCTTTTATCAATTTATCTATTATACAATCTTCATGAAGCATAATAACGCCAAGTCTATAGCCTGTAACGCCAAAGTATTTTGAATATGAATATACACATATTGTGTTTTTAGGAATTTCTTTGATAACTGAATGAAACCCATCAATAAAATTAGAATAAACAGTATCCGTTATAACTATTAAATCTTTTCTATCTTTTTCGACAATATCTGTTATTTTCTTTAATGTTTTGTCATTTATAGCAATTGAAGTTGGATTTGTTGGATTTACCATATATAATGCTTTAATAGATGGATCTTTTAATTTTTCAATTTCACTATCTGGTATTTGCCATTCATTAAATTCATCCCCTTCAATAAATATTTCTTCTAATTGAAACTCATGAAGTTTTGGGATTTCTAAATATGGAGAAAAAATAGGTGTTATAATTGCTATTTTATCTTTAGGAGTTACTAAATTATTATATTTAAGTGAATTAAATATATAAATCATTGCAGCGGTAGCCCCTTCAGTAGCAAAAACGTCATATTCCCCTTTTACAAGTTTTTTATCTGGGCAAAGTATTTGCTCCAAGTATTTTGTTACTATAGTTTCTACATGAGGAAAAATTCTAGGGGGCATAGGATAAAAATCGCCTAGTGCTGCATCAGCAAATTCAAATACAAACTCATCTTCTTCAAATTTATATTCTTTAATTGCAAAATCAATCGCATTTTTTAAAAAATCTGCTGCTTTATTATCTTTAATTTCATTTATGTAATCTTGAAATTCCTTGTAAATATTTTCTTTATCCAATCTAAATGCAACATCTGCAAACTCAGACTTAGAAGCTGCTAGATGAACTGCAAAGTTAGAAAAAATAACAAAGGCCTCTCTTACAATTGTATTAAAAAAATTGGGATTACCTCTTCCTGCATTTAAATATTTATCATATTTTTTACCTTTTTTACTAAAACTTGTTTGAGCTGTTTTAATAAGTAAATCTTTTACCTCAAAAGGAGATAATTCATGTAATTTTTTAAAATCCACTTTTTTCATACTATTCTACCTTTTCATTTTTTTTTGGTTTCCAGGATTCTTTTTTAGTTTTAATTATTAAAATTGGTAAAAGAATCAAAACAACTATGAAAATCGCAAGGGTTAACATATATATTTTGGGGTCTTTATCAGATAATTCTTTCGGAGGGAAAAAAGAGATAAAGATGCAAAATAAAGATGTTATTATTCCAATGCTTGCAACTATCCACATACCAATATTTTTAAATGGTACTTTATATTTACGGTTAACTTTTGGCTGGGAATATCTTAAATGTATTCCCGCTATAAACATCAATACATACATAGTTAAATAAAGCATAATACTAAGTGCTACTGAATAGAAAAATGCTATGTTTAATTGAGAGAATAATAAAAGAGATGCTAAAATAATAGAAACTGAAATAGCTTGAATGATTAGCAAGTTAATCGGAGCTTTTGCTTTATTTGTTTTTCTAAAAAATTTTGGTAGATCACCATTTAATGCAGATTCATAAACTCCTTTAACAGGTCCCATTAACCAAGTAACAATACTTCCCGTTTGGCCAATAGCTACTAAAATAGCCATTACAGGCACAAACCATTTTAAATTAAAGTCTGTTAGAAATAGATCGATTGCTTGTAAAATTCCAGCAATCAAACTTAAATCTTTAACAGGCACTATACTTCCAACTGAAAAAGATCCTAATATAAATAATATAAACCCAATTAAAACAACTGCAAATATCGCAATCGGATAGTTTTTTTTAGGATTTTCAACGTTATTAGCATGAACAGCCGATGCTTCCAATCCAGCATAAGATCTTATAAATCCTATTAATAGAACTAAACTAGAAAGTTGTGAAAAATCGGGAATTAAAGATTTTTTTGTAAAGCTTAAATCTATTTGAATTGGTTTATTAGAAAACCAATAAATTATTCCTAAAGTTATTATTACAACTCCAGGAAACGCAACTCCTGATAAAAAACCAATTTTACTAATTTTAGCTGAGAGAGTAATTCCTTTAGAATTTAAATAAGTGCTTCCCCATAAAATAATTAAAGAAACTATAAGTAAAAACAATCTGCTTTTAGCTAAGTTTGGATCGATTACATAAGCAAGTGAACCTGCAACAAAATAAAGCATTGCTATTTGTGAAATCATCATATAACTCCACTGCATCCATATCGCAAAAAAACCTGCTTTCTCTCCGAATGCTTCCCTAACCCATATGTATATACCACCTCTTTTAGGCCAACCTGTTGCAAGCTCTGCTGACACAAAAGCTGCAGGGAGAGCAAACAAGATAGCAGCTAAAAGCCCAAAGAAAAACATTTTCATGCCAGTATCTGCTATCATCGGTAAGTTTCTAACACTTACCACAAAAGCAAGTGATACAAACATAATTGATGTTAAACTTAATTTTTTAAATTTCTTCATAAGGAATTCTCTTTTTTTTCGTTCTTAATTTATGAAATATAAAAAAAAAGAATTAATGTCATATATAATCTTATAAAAAGAGAATTTATTTTTTGTAATTAGGGTTCCAAGAAGGTTTTTTTAATTTATGAATAATAAAAGGAATTGCAAATATTACTAAAACAAATATCAAAATAGTTAATAAAAATTTAATATAATTTGTAACTTCTAATTGAGATGGCGGGAATACAGCCATAAGAAATCCTATAGTTACAGATGTCATTCCAAGAATGCAAACAATCCACATACCTATATTTTTAAAAGGGATTTTAAAAGATCTTTTTACATCCTTTCTTGTATACCTCAAACGAATAGCAGATAAAAACATTAAAAAATACATTGAAAAATAAACCATCATGGCAACTACTAGGGCTATCCAAAAAGCAATATTTATATTTGCACCTAGTAACAAAAATAAAGATGAAGTAATCGATATTATAAACGCTTGAATTATCATTAAATTAATAGGAGCATTTTTTTTGTTTACTTTTTGAAAAAATTTAGGAAGCTCTCCTTCTTGGGCTATTTCTAATATGCCTTTTATAGGACCCATAAGCCATGTGCTAAAACCTCCGATTTGACCAATCGCAACAATAGTGCCAATAATTGGAAGTAAGTAAAGAAGATTGTTTTGAGATAAAAAATATCTGAAAATATTAATAATCCCTGCTACCAAATTTATATTTTCTTTTTTTTCAATTAATGCAATAGAAAAACCCCCGAAAACATTTATTGAAAAACATAAAAAAACTACAAATAAAATAGCGATGGGATAGTTTTTTTTAGGTTTTTTTACACTATTAGCATGAACAGCACTAGCTTCAATTCCTCCAAATGCCCTCATAAATCCAATTAAAATTATTAAAGTTGATAAATTATTAAAATCAGGAAGTAAATTTTTAAAAGTAAAAGAGATATCTAAAATATTAGAACCTTGTAAAAAAAATTTTGTAAAGCTAATGGTTATTAATAAAATTGCTGGGAAAAAAATTCCTATAATAAAAAAAAACATTGAAATTTTAGTAGATACTTTTAATCCTTTAGAGTTTAAATAAGTAAAAAGCCAAATAATAATTAGATTGCTACAAAGCAAAAAAAGTTTTTGGTTTGCTAAGTTTTCTGATATTGTAGAAGCAATAGTCCCCGATATAAAAAAAAGCATGGATATTACTCCAATGTTCATATAAGACCACTGAAGAAAAATTGCAACAAAACCCCACTTTTTTCCAAAAGCCTCCGTTACCCATACAGCTATACCTCCCATTTTAGGAAAAGCTGTTGCAAGTTCTGCTGAAACTAAAGCTATTGGTATATAAAAAAATATTATAGCAATCGTTGCAAAAAAGAACATTTGCATGCCTGTTGTTGCAATAAGAGGTAAATTTCTAATAGATATCCCAAAGGCTGATGCAACCATCATTAAGGTAAAAAGATTCATTACTTTTATAGGAGCTTTTTTCATGTTTATTCTTCTATGTATGCATTTTTAAAATCCATGAATCCAGATGAATGTAAATGAATATTTTTTAGTTTTGGATTTTTTAAATAATTTTGTGTCATATGATATAATGGCACTACACAAGATTCATCTAATAAATGATTTTCTGCTTGCATAAGAAGATTGTTTCTTTCATCTTCATCAAAGGTAATATCAGATTTGTCTAATAGAGAAATATATTTTTCACTCTCCCATAGAGTATTATTAGTTGAACTATTTTTATATTTAAAAACTTCTAAATAATTTATTGGATCATTGAAATCTACAATCCATGAACTAAGTGCTATTTCATAGTCTTGTTTTGAAATTTTTTCAAAATATGTTTTATTTTCTAAAGCATTTAATAAAACCTTAATTTTTAAATTCTTTTCAATATCTCTTTGAAGAGCTTGTGCTAAGATATGGTTTCTATTAGAAGTGGCATAAGTAATAGTTACAGTTTCATTTTCAAAATTTAAATCCTCAAAATTAAATTTTTCCACATTTTGATCATTAAATATAAGTCTACTTGTATCTTTTTGATTTCCTTGTAAAATATGATCTACTATCTTTTTTCTATTAATCGAAAAAGAAATTGCCTTTCTTAAGTTTTTATCAGTTATTTTTTCTATATTCATTCTCAAAAAAGCAATCCCAGAATATGGTTCTATATTAACTAATTTTTTTTCTTTTAATTTTTTCATACTATCTACTGGAAGTGCTGAAAAAGGAGAGCCTGCCCAGTCTAACTTTTTTTTCTCAAACATGAAAAGCTCGCTATCAATAGTTAAAATTAAAAAAGATATCTCATTTAATTTAACTTTATCACTATCATAATAATTTTCATTTTTAGAAAATAATAATTGATCCTCACGAACCCATTTACTTAATTTAAAAGGCCCAGATGACACAAAATCTTTAGATGATATTGCCCAAGAAGGATTTTTTTTATCTAACTTACTATTTATAGCAAAAAAAGATGGATGTGTTAAAAGTTTTAAAAAATAAAATTTTGGAATTTCTAGTTCAATTTGCAACGTATTTTCATCTATTGCTTTAATACCTATATCATCTATTGAAATTTCATTATTTTTTGCTTTTTTAGCATTTTTTATTACAAATAAATTATATGCAGAAGATGTAATAAAATCTTTTGATAGAATCTTTTTATATGTGTATTCGAAATCATATGCTGTAATTTTTTCTTTATTTGACCAAAGAGCATCTTTTAATTTGAACGTATAAACTTTATTATCTTTTGAAATTTGATAGCTTTCAGCAAGGGCTAAGGATATAGATCCATCCTTTTCTTCTTTAACCAATCCTTCGAAAAGACTTTTTACTAAATTGATTGAATTTAATGACCTAACCTTTCTTGGATCTAATGTATTCGGTTCAGATTCAATATTTAATGTGATTTTTTGTTTTTTTAAATCTTTTTTATTATTTGTACAAGAAGTGAAAATTATAAAAAAACTAAAAACAATAAATAATATACGTTTCATAAAATATTCCCTTATTTTCGTATTACATATTATCTTAAAGTAAAATTTTTTTAAACTTTTTAAATATAAAAGTATTTGTTATTTTTTTTAGTTTAATATCTTTCAAACTTCTTCCATTTTAAAATAAAAACTTATATATACATATTTAATAAAAGATAATTTAGGGTTTTTAAATGAAGAAAATTGAAATTTCAATAGAAAATATGCATTGCTCATCTTGCGTAAAAAAAATTGAAGATGATGTAAAAAAAATTGATGGCATAAAAAAAATAAATGTCTCCTTTGCAAACAACAAAGCATATATCGAATATGATGAATCTAAAATAAATCTAAATCAAATTTTCGAAGAAATAAAAAAAATTGGATACAAAGCAATTGAAAAAAATAATGATGAAAATTTACAAAATAAAGAAATAAAGTCTTATAAAATAAAATTTTTATTTTCTTTAATATTTTCTATTCCTTTGATGTATCTAGCAATGAGCTATAATTATTATAAGATAGTTAATTTAAAAAGTTTATCTATCCTTCAATTTATACTAGCTAGCTTTGTAATAGCTTTTGGCTATAAGTTTTTTTACTATGGAATATTTTCATTAATTAAAACTAAAGCTGCAAATATGGATACTTTGATCTCTTTAGGAGTTGGATCTGCTTATATTTACTCAGTTTTTGCAAGTGTTAATATTTTATTAAATAATAAAAATTATGATCACAATAATTTATATTTCGAAATTGCAGCTTTTTTAATCACTTTTATCTTACTTGGTAGATATTTAGAAACCCTTGCTAAAGGAAAAACATCTTTAGCAATTAAAAAATTAATGCATCTAAGCCCTAAACAAGCTAGGGTGATTAGAGATAATAAAGAAATTGAAATCCCAATAGATCAGGTAGTAATAAATGATATCATCGTTGTTAAGCCAGGAGATAAAATACCCGTTGATGGAGTTGTTATAGAAGGAGCCTCCTCAGTAGATGAATCCATGATATCTGGAGAAAGTCTGCCTGTCGAAAAAAAAGAAGGGACAAATGTAACTGGCGCTACTATTAATAAAACTGGCAGCTTTAAATTTAAAGCCACAAAAGTTGGAAAAGATACAGTTTTATCTCAAATAATACACCTTGTAAAAGAAGCGCAAATGTCAAAAGCACCTATCCAACAATTAGCTGATTTAATCGCTAAGTATTTTGTGCCAGTCGTTTTAATTATCGCAATAATTGCATTTTTAATATGGCAATTTACTTTGAATGATTTTATGTTTTCTTTAACTATTTTTATTTCAGTGTTAATTATTGCATGTCCTTGCGCGCTTGGCCTTGCTACTCCTACTGCTATTATGGTCGCAACAGGAATGGGAGCAGAACTTGGCATTCTTATAAAAAATGCTACAGCTCTTCAAAAAATGAGCAAAATAAACTGTTTTGTTTTTGATAAAACAGGAACTTTAACTGAAGGCAAGCCACAAGTTACTAATATCTATCCAATTGATATTAGTGAACAAGAAGCTTTAATTTATGCAGCCTCTTTAGAAAAAAAATCATCCCATCCTTTAGCTAACGCAATTATTGAAAAAGCCGATTTAGAAAAAATTAATATTAAAGAAATCAGTGATTTTTTAGAAGAAGCAGGCAAAGGCGCTAACGCTAGCATTGGTAACAAAAAAGTTGCTATTGGAAATCAAAAACTAATGGATAAATTTAATATCGATTATAGTAAGCACTTAAGTACAATAGAGCATTTTATGGGAGAAGGAAAATCTATTTTACTTTTATCTATTGATAACAATTTAAAAGCAATTTTTGCAATTACAGATATGATAAAACCTCATGTTAAAAATGTTATCATTAAGTTAAATCAAATTGCATATGTTTTAATGATGAGTGGTGATAATAAAAAAACAGCTCATATAATAGCTACAAAAGCTAGAATTGAATATAACAATATCTTAGCTGAAATTTTACCTCAAGATAAAGCAAAAGAAGTAAAAAAACTTCAAGAAAAACACTTTGTTGCATTTATTGGAGACGGAATCAATGATGCTCCAGCTCTTAGCCAAGCAGATGTTGGAATCGCTCTATCTCATGGAACTGATGTAGCAATAGAATCAGGTGATATAGTTCTTATGAAAGATGATATTAGAGATGTGTATAAATCTTTAAAATTATCTCAATATGCTTATAAAAAAATTAAACAAAATCTTTTCTGGGCATTTTTCTATAATGTTTTAGCTATACCAGTAGCTGCTGGCATTTTGTATCCTTTTACTAATTTTTTATTAAACCCAATGATCGCTGGAGTTGCTATGGCTTTTAGTTCCGTGTCTGTTGTAACAAATTCCCTTTTAATGAAAAGGCATTTAAAAACTTTAAAAAGACCTTACTTTAAAAAAAATTAAACTTCTCTATTTTGAATTTTTTTATTAATTTTAAATAACTTAATGCTATAGGTATAAAAAAAAGCAAAAATAAGATAAGAGAAAAACATTAAAACATATTGATATGCTTGAAGATATACATGAGATTTAAAGGCCATATATAAAGCTGCTATCAAAGTTAATGGTTTAGCAATTAAATAAAAAAGTAAAAATTTAACCCCCATTTTTTTATATGAGAAATGATAAAATAATACAAAAGCACCCACAACCCATAACACTAGAAAAAAATAGCCTATAAACATTGATAACTTTGGTATAGCTTGATTATTTTTCAAATAAACATTTGTTAAATCAATTACTCCATTTATAAAGTTATAACATGAAGATATAATCAAAATATAAAACCAATTTTTTCTAATTTTTTCATCTTTATCAGTTAATAAATCATCCATATTTTTCACCTTTAATTTAAATATTTAATTTAATTTGAATATTATCAAATAAATTGATTTTTATTCTACCTTAAGATTATAGCTATTAGTTATAATCAGTTAAAAAATTTTATATTAAATATGTACAAAAATAAGAAAATAGCTCTTATTTTACTTATGGGAGGAGTTGGAAATAGATTCAGCTCAGACATCCCCAAACAATTTTATAATTTATCTGGAAAAAAAATTTATATAAGAACTTTAGATGCTTTTTATAAATTGAATATCTTTGATGAAATTGTTTTACCATGCAAAAAAGAATATATCCCCCAAGTAAAGGAAGATTTAAAAGCTTACAAAAACATCAAAGTAATAGAAGGTGGAAGTACTAGACAAAAATCTTCTTACCAAGCACTAAAAAGCTTAAACAATCCAAATATTGTAGTAATTCACGATTCAGTAAGACCTTTTGTTAGTAAAAAAATAATTATTGAAAACATTTTAGCTGCTATTAAATATAAAGCGGTGGACACATGCATTAATTCTACTGACACCCTTGTAATAACACATGAAAATTTCATTAAAAATATCCCTAATAGAAATATTTTTTTAAGAGGTCAAACACCTCAAAGTTTTGAGTATAAATTAATTTTATCAGCTCACGAAAAAGCTATAAAAAATAATATTTTAAATAAAACTGATGACTGCCAATTAGTTTTAGAAAATAACAAAGTTTTCATTGTAAATGGGGATGAAAATAATATTAAAATAACAACAAAATTAGATCTTTTTTTAGCAGAACAACTACTTAGATTGAAATTAGAAAAAGTCACTTTTAATATAAAAAATAAATTAGATAATAAAATATTTGCAATAATTGGAGCGAGTGGTGATATAGGCTCTGAAATTAGAAAAGAACTAGAAAAACAAAATGCTAAAGCTCTATTAATTTCTAGAAATTCATACTATAAAACAGATATTACAAAATATAGTGATGTGAAAAGGACTTTTAATCTTATTTATAAAAAATATGGCAAAATTGATGGGCTCATAAATGCATCTGGTCTTTTAGTCGTAAAAACTGTAGATAAAATCAAAGAAAAAGAAATCGATGAAATCATAAAAGTAAATTTACTAGGCTTAATATATGTATGTAAATATGCAAAAATAAAAGATGGTGGTCATATAATAAACATTTCATCTTCCTCTTATACCTATGGAAGAAAAAATTATGGTGTTTACTCTTCTACAAAAGCAGCAGTTGTAAATTTCACTCAAAGTTTATCTCAAGAACTTGAAAAATTAAAAGTAAATGTAATTGTGCCTCAAAGATGTAATACTAAAATGAGGAAAAAATACTTCCAAAATGAAGATCCTAAAACTTTATTAGATAAAAATAAAGTAGCTAAGGGAATAATTGATACATTAAAAAGTGACTTTACAGGATTAACTATTGAAATAAAGAAATGAGGCATGATGGGTTCGAACCATCGACCCTATCCTTAAAAGGGATATGCTCTACCAACTGAGCTAATGCCTCATTTGTTTGACCCCAAGGGGATTCGAACCCCTGTCGCCAGGATGAAAACCTGGTGTCCTAGGCCGAGCTAGACGATGGGGCCAAATTTTCAATTATATGTAATAAATTTTAACGTCTAGCTAATTTTTTAACAAGTATTAAACTTCTAAAACTTCTTTTTCTTTTTCTGTGCAAATACAATCTATGTCTTTGCAAAAACGATCGGTCTGTTCTTGTACCAGTTTTTCTTCTTTTTTAGAAATATCTTCAGGTATTTCACCTGATTGTTTTTGTTTTTTTAAGATTTCGTTATATTTTCTTCTAACTTCTCTAATTCTTATTTTAGCATTTTCTGCTCTTTCTTTGCATTTTTTAACCATATCCTTTCTGATAGACTCGTCCATTTGAGGAGTATTAATTCGAACTACTTTTCCATCTGCAACTGGTTGTACATTTAAGTTAGCAGCATCTATAGCTTTTGCGATAGCATTTGTATTACTAGAGTCGTAAGGAGTAATTAATAGTTGTCTAGATTCTGGAACTGTTATATTAGCTAAATCTCTAATTCTCATTTTAGATCCATACACTTCAACAAATACTGAATCTAACATCGATGGATTAGCTCTTGATGTTCTGATATTTTTTAAATCTTCTTTGTAATGCTCAAGAGATTCTCTCATCTCTTTTTTTACATCATTTTCTACGCTCATAGTTTACTCCAAACAATTATCTATGTTTAAAAAAAGCTTTTTTTTATTTAGATGATCCTATCATCCATCTCCAAAAGCAAGAAATTTTTAATTTAGCATCAATCTCTTTTTCTCTGTTTTCAACAAATTTTTGTACAGTAATTGATGGGTCTTTTACAAACTTTTGTCCAACTAAACATACTGAGTCTTCAAAAGCTTTTAATTTACCTGTTATAATTTTTTCGATTACAAATTCAGGTTTTCCTTGAACTTGTGATCTTGCTATCTCTTCTTCTTTTTTTCTTATGTCTGCTGGAATTTGCTCTGGCGTTAAATATTCAGGTGAATCTGCTGCAACATGCATTGCTATGTCTTTAGCAATTTTTTGCTCATCACTAGATCCTGAAATTTCAACAACACAAAGAATTTTTCCACCCATATGTGAATAGATTCCATATGATGCGTTTTTTTCTTTTTTTATTATCTCAACTCTAGCTATTTGAATGTTTTCACCAATAGATTGAATAAGTAAATTTCTGTATTCTTCGATCGTAAGAGATGGATCTATATCATAATTTTCTTTTAAGAAAGCATCTAAAGAAGCTGGTTTACTCTTAGCTGCTTGAGCTGAGAGTTCTTTCACAAATTTTTGGAATTTTTCATTTTTTGCAACAAAATCAGTTTCAGTATTCACTTCTAATAAGGCTATCTCATTTTCAGTTTCACTAAAACCAATAGTCCCTTCTTTTGTGTCCCTACCTTCTTTTTTAATAGCTGAAGCAAGTCCTTTTTTTCTTAAGAATTCAATTGCTTTTTGCATATCCCCATCTGATTCTACTAAAGCTTCTTTACATTTAGTCATTCCAACGCCTGATCTTTCACGAAGCTCTTTTATCATTTGTGGTGTAATATTTCCCATTTTTTACACTTCCTCCTCATTTTCCTTATCTGACACTTCTATTTCTTTATCATCTTCTACTGTGCCCTTCATCGGTTTTTTATCTTTTTTAGAAAAAGGTATTTTCATTTCCTTTTTCTTTTCAATAATAGCATCAGTAATAGCTGCTAAAATTAATTTTATGCTTTTTAATGCATCATCATTACAAGCAATTATATGATCTATTGGATCTGGATTGCAATTTGTATCAACTAATGCCATCACAGGGATATTTAATTTTTTAGCCTCTGCTACAGCAATATGTTCCATATGTGGATCTACTACAACGATTAACCCTGGAGGTTTTCTCATTGTACGAATTCCTGATAAATTTTTATTTAATTTTTGTTGTTCTTTTGTTAGAACTGACATTTCTTTTTTTGTAAGACCATCACCACCAGAAGCTATTTTCTTTTCGGTTCTTTCTAACGTTTTGATTGATTTTCTAATTGTGGCTAAGTTCGTTAACATTCCACCAAGCCATCTTTCGCATACGTAGAATTCATTAGCATTTTCTGCAGATTCTTTAATAGCAGCTTTAGCTTGTTTTTTTGTTCCAACAAAAAGAATGGATTTATGTTGAGTTACTATATCTTTGACAAATGATATTGAATTTCTAATTTGTTGCAATGTCTTTGCAAGATCGATAATATAAATACCGCTTCTTTCTTCAAATATAAATCTTTTCATTTTTGGGTTCCATTTAGAGCTTTGATGCCCAAAATGAGCTCCTGCTTCTAATAATTCTTTGATTGTTACCCCTGCATCTTTTTGAGTTGCCAAGCTATCTCCTTTTGTTATAAAAAAATTAATTTAAGCGCCTGATCAGAATCGAACTGACACAAGTAGCTTGGAAGGCTACTGTTCTACCATTGAACTACAGGCGCACTTTAGTTTTTCCAACTTTATTTAAAAAAACAAATATATTTTTACCTTAATTTGCCTTTTTTTCCAAGTAAAAATATAGTAATAGTATAAAAATACCTTAAAGTTATATTTTTATTATTAGTATGAATAAGGTGAACATTACAAAAAAGATAACAATAGTATTAAATATAATTCTTATAATTTTTTTAATGATTATATTTAAGACTTGGCATTTATCTGTCATACAAAGAGAGGATAAGAAAAAATTATCCGATGCTCCCAGAAAAAGATCTATTATAATAAAGCCAAACAGAGGGACTATATATGACAGAGCTTCAGTGCCTCTTGCTATCAATAGGATAAAATATAATGCAACTATATACTATTCTCATTTAAAACAGATTCCCTCTTTTGCTTATAAAAAAGTTGATGGGAAAACCATAAAATTACATCCTAGAAATGAGCATATAAAAAAAATATCTTTAATTTTAGCAAAAGAACTTGATCTAGATTCTTTAGAAATAGAAGATTTAATTCATTCTAAAGCTTCAATTTTTCCAAATGCTCCTTTTATAATAAAAGAAAATATTTCAGAAAAAACTTATTATCGTCTTAGATTTTTACAAAAAGATCTTTTAGGAGTAAATGCTGAAATTACAACTCAAAGATTTTATCCCCAACTAGATGCATCATCATCTTTAATTGGGTATATGGGTAAAATCAACACAAATGAATATTATAAGATCGCTAGTGAAATTAAAACTTTAAAAAGTTTTTTAGAAAAATATGAAAATTTTGAAGAAGTAAGTTTAGAAGCATATAATACAATTGAAGAGGTTGAAAATAGATTAAAACATTTAACAGATCTCTCATATTCAATTAATGATTATATCGGAAAAACCGGCTTGGAGAAGTCTTTTGAAGAAACTTTAAAAGGGTTTCATTCAAAAAAGAATTATATAGTTGATATTCAAGGAAATTTTTTAAAGGAACTACCAGGATATGAAAAGCCCAAACCTGGCAAACAAATAAATTTAACAATCTCCTCTGAACTTCAAAAATATGCAGAACAGCTGCTTGCTGAAGATGAAAAAATAAGAGATGACGCTTCCAAAAAATATGATATTAAAAATAAAAAGTTAGTTGAACTCAAAACATCTTGGATTAAGGGCGGATCAATAATTGCAATAGATCCAAATACTTTCGAAGTTATTGCAATGGCGACTTTTCCAATTTTCAATCCAAATGATTTCATATTAGATATGAATAATATCGATAAAAATAAAAAAGATAATATAAACAAATATTTAGAAACTAATTTACATATCAAAAATATTTTTGATGGCAAAAAAAAATTAGAGCGAAAAATTTATTTTAAGGAATACATAACTGAAGAAAAAGAACTTAGTTTAGATGTTTTTTTAAATACTATTTTAGAAAAAAACAGTCCAATATTGCCAGCTATTGATAAAATTAATACGATAAAAAATGCAATTGAAATTCAAGAAGCCATAGATTTTCTACTATATATAACAAAATCTAATGCTTCAAATTTGATAGATTTTATCTTTGATAGTAGTTCAAATATTTTAATAAATAAAAATCAAGACCTTGTACAAAACGATGAAATTAAATCTTTATTAAATTTAGATAAGGATTATGTAAATTCATTAATTTATATCCTAAAAAAACATCTTTCTTCTATCCCTGATAACAGAGATAAGCTTTTTACAATTGATATTTTAAAAGTTTTAGTTTTTAGCCCCGCTTTTTCTAATGAATTGATTGATGAATTTAAATTTCTAAATCTATCAACATATTTAAAACTTTCAAAAGCCTCATTGAAAGTAACTAATTATTTGAAAAATAAAATAAAACCTATTTTCCATGAGCTTACTTTCTTGCCTTTTAGAGAAAAAAAATTAAAAGACTTCTTAAAAGAAAAAAGAAAGATTGAAAAAGAAAAGAAAATGTTTCCAAGACCTTACATTGATTATTTAAAAAAAGAAGAAAATAAACAATTTGATGAGTTTTGGCAAAAGCATCATTTGCTTTTTTTAACCTGTTTTTTAAAAAATGATAAATTATTTGCTTTTGATGATTTAGAACCTTATTTAGATAAAATACTTCAAGAAAAAGAAAATATCGATGAAATCTTACTAGATGATTATCAACTTTTATCTTTTCATTTAAAAAATTTAAATTTTGATTTAACTTGTAATTTTTTTAAAACTATTAGATCTTTTGATGATCTAGATAGACCTTTACTTTATAATTATCCAAGGCTTAGAAAAAGTAAAAACATTAAACTTGAAAAAGATTTAGCTGCATCTTTTTACCCCATAAATGGGTATGGTTTTTCAAAATCTTACGCTCTCTTTTCAAATGCTGCTATTGGATCGATTTTTAAACTTGTACCTTCATATTGCGCTTTAAAAGAGAGATATATGTATTTAAAAGAAAACAATCTTTCTTTGAATTATTTAAATCCTTTAACAATTATCGATGATATTTACTATGATTCTAATAAAAAATCTAAAGGGCTCGCTGTCGCTAAAAGTTTATCGAATATTCCTTATTATAGAAGATATAAAGGCGGTAGGCTACCTAAAAGCGCCCATCCTCAAATTGGCAAAATTGATTTAATACATGCTTTAGAAAAATCATCAAACCCTTATTTTTCAATACTTAGCTCAGATCATATTACTGATACAAGAGACTTACTTAAAGCAGCGAAAGATTTTTCAATAGGAAAAAAAACAAATATTGACCTTCCCTATGAATCTGCTGGGAATCTACCTGAAGATATTTTATTTGATAAAACATCACTTTATTCATTTGCTATAGGACAGCACTCATTAATTATATCCCCCCTTCAAACAGCTGTTATGTTATCTTCTATTGCAAATGGTGGATATGTTTATAAACCAAAATTAATAAAAGATGAAAAATCTCTTTTAATAAATAAGATATTTATGCCTTCTGAAATTAGAAATATTATCCTTGAAGGAATGGATCTTGTAGTATCATCTGACAAAGGAAGCGCAAGACCAAACGCTATTAAAAAATTTATCTCAAAACCTAAAGAAATTAGTGAATATAAAGCTATGTTTCATCAATTTGTTGGAAAAACATCAACCGCTGAATTTATGAGTAATTTAAGTTTTAATCCCTCTTCTAAAGCAATAAAATATAAAAATATTTGGTTTGGAGCTATATCCTTTGAAGATCCTGGATATGAAGTTACAGACTATAATAAAAAATCGGTTTGGAAAAAACCTGAACTTGTAGTAGTAGTTGTCTTAAATTATGGAGATAATGGTAAAGAAGCTGCACCTTTAGCATATAAAATTGTAAAAAAATATAGAGAACTAAAAGAAAAATTAAATTAAAAATTTATTGTCCTTTTTATTATAGAAATCTATAGCCTGCACATTTTTCTAATTTTTTATAGTATTTTATTCTTAAATTATCCCCACTAGATTTATTTCGCTCTTCTAAAGTCTTTCGGCCAACTTGATCGATTTTATCCTTCACCATACCTGAATCACCTAAACGTTCCTTTTCTTTTGATCTTAACTTTGGTGAAATTGCTAAAATACTTAATGCCATAAAAAACTCTTCTTCTTTGTTTTAATTGAATTAATTAAATCACAAGACAATAATAAAAATAAACTAATAAATAAAACAATCTAATTATAAAATAATTAAAATTTTAATTTTACAGATTTACTTTCAAATCATTTTCTTTAGATAATAAAGAATCAAAATACTCTATAGTCTTAAAAAGACCTTCTTCAAGATGAACTTTAGGTTCCCAGTTTAATAATTTTTTAGCTTTAGATATATCCGGCTTTCTTTGTTTAGGATCATCTTGAGGTAAATCTTTAAAAATTATTTTTGATTTAGAAGAAGTTAACTTCATAATTAGATTTGCAAGTTCAATAATTGTAAATTCTATAGGATTTCCAAGATTAATTGGTCCTGTAATAGAATCGTTTGAATCCATTAACTTTCTAAAACCATCTATTAAATCATCCACATAGCAAAATGATCTTGTTTGCTTGCCTTGACCATATACGGTAATATCTTCGTTTTTTAAAGCTTGGACTATAAAATTAGATACTACCCTTCCATCTTGTGGGTGCATTCTAGGTCCATACGTATTGAATATCCTACATACTTTTATAAAAACGTTATATTGCCTGTGATAATCAAAGAAAAGAGTTTCTGCGCATCTTTTAGATTCATCATAACATGCTCTTATTCCAATTGGGTTTACATTACCAAAATACTCTTCTTTTTGTGGATGAACAAATGGATCTCCATATACTTCTGATGTTGATGCTTGAAATATTTTAGCATTTAATCTTTTTGCAAGCCCTAACACATTAATAGCTCCATGAACTGATGTCTTAACTGTTTGAACTGGATCTTCTTGATAATGTATAGGAGATGCTGGACATGCTAAATTATAAATCTCATCTACTTCTAAATACATTGGAAAACATACATCGTGCCTTAAAACTTCAAAATATGGATTTTTGGTTAAATGGAAAATATTTTGTTTACTTCCTGTATAAAAATTATCTAAACAAATAACTTCGCAGTTTTCATTTAAAAGTTTCTCACATAAATGAGATCCTAAAAAACCACCTCCGCCTGTAACTAGAACTTTTTTTCTCTCGTTTTCAAATTTATTTTTTCTCATAATCTAAAAAACCAACATTTTCAAAGTTTTTAATCTCAATCCTTTTCAAATCTTCATATGTTTCATTTTTATAAGAAATAATTACTTTATTTGAAAATTTAAAAAAAGCTTTAGCTTCACTTTTATTTATGTCTAAATTTGTATAAAAAATGATGTTATCATATTTTTCTTTTAAATGATTAATAATCTCCATGAAAGTTTTAGAATATAGAATTTCAAAACAATCCTCTACTTTTTTTCCAAGATATAAATAATCAAAATAATCTAACTTTTTAATAGCTGTTTTTTTTATGCTTTTATCTATCATATGTAACAGAGAAATATCAGAGGATTTTGTTGTGTCTATTAAAAGCACTTTTCTTTGAGAAAATGAAAGCAATTTTGATAAAGCAAATGAATAATTTTTAGAATATGAAGATATTAATGAAGTTACTTTAGAATCTTTCATAAAAGAAATTACATTTCTTAGAGAATTTTTTGTGTTTTTAGAAATGTTATCCATTTCTTCAATATCTTTTTCTATTATTCCTAGATATTTTAAATTTTGAGATAAAAGAGTATTTTTAGAAATTGGAAATCCTATTAAAATAGTTTTATATAAAAAAACTACAAAAGAGAGGAAAAAAACTAATATAAAAGCAATAAAACTATATAAGAAAAGTTTTGGTTTATCTGGAGCTAATGAAACATATGATCTATCTATTATTTTTGAATCTATAATAGATAAATTATGATCTACTATTTTAGATTCTATCAAGCTTGATATAGAATCTAACATTTTAAGAGTAAGATCTTTTTTAATTATTAATTTTTTATCTAAGCTAATTTTTTTAGTAACATCTAAAGTATGCTTTTTTAAAATATCTAACTTATTTAAAACTTTTAGTTTTTCTTCTTTTAAAATATTTAGATTATTTTTAATAAATTCTTTTTTATCTTTTTCTAAAAAAACTATGTTTTTGTTAATAGCATCAATTTTTAAATTATTTATTTCGTTGAGTTTAGATTTTGTAATGCTAAGTTCAATTTGCTTTATTTCAAATAAATCATTTAAGTGATTAAAAAAATATTTCTTTTCTATTCCAAGCTCAATTTCAGATTTTTTTCTCTCCGATATCAGATAGTTTTTTTCATCAAAAATAATTGAATCTAAATTTTTTATTTTTTTTATAAATGATAAACTAATTTCATCCTTTAACTTTGAGAAAAATATACTTTAAGTTTTTCCATTAGCTAAATTTTTTATTATGAAATTTAAATGTTCTAAATCTAAATTTATCTTATCTTTTTTAGAACTCAAATCTAAATATTTTTTTTGTAAAATATCTAAATCTAACACCTCTATGTTTTTAATAGAATTTAGGTTATTTAAAATGCCTTTAAAAAGGTGTAAATCTTTTTGTCTTTGAATTAGATGTTTTTCAAATTCTTTTTTTTGAGGGTTTGTGTCTATTAAAACATTGTATTTAGAAAAAATTGAATTTTTAAAAATTGAATTTTTAAAATTTTTTAAAATAAATTCATTTTGATCTAATTCGTCTTGAATATTTTTTAATTTTTTAATTTTTTTGTTTATTGATTTTTGATCTAACATATTTAAATTAAAAAATGAAATTTGATCTTTTCGGTTATTAAGATCACAAATTTTTTGAGTTATTTCTTTAATCTTTGGATGAATCCTATCATTTGTAAATTTAGAATCTATTTGATCTTCTAAACAAATAATATTTTTATCAATTTCTTCTAACTCTTTAAAAAATATTTTTTTTGTATTTAATAAAGCACTAATTTCAGTATCAAGGCCTGTTTCATAACTGTTTTTTGTAAGTTCTATTAAATAATCTTCATATTCTTTTAATGCTAAATTCAACTCCGTTAATAAATTTTCTTTTTTTTCTTTTAAAAAATTTAATTGCTCATTATTAATTTCATCGTTTTCTTTTTTTAAAATATCAATATATGTTTGCATTAAAGTATCTAGCAATAGTAAAGATATTTTTTTATCCCTGCTTGGATAAGAAAGATTTAACAAATTAGTATTGTCTTTAGAAGAAATGATCTTTAATTTAGAAATTACATGTTTTGTAATATCAATCCATGGACTTATTTTTATTTTATATTCTTGATTAAGTTTTAAATTTTTTACAGGTTCTACTAGAGAAAATTCTAAATCTTTTATTTTTATTTTTTCTTGAATATTAGATTTTGTTAAAAAAAAATGATTTTCATCTAAAACTTCAAAGCAATCCTTTGATAAAAACCTTAGATAGATAAAAGTAGGTTTTGTCTTTTCATATTTAGCATCTTGAAAATAAAAAAACCTTGGAGTTTTTAATTCTTTATTAAGCTCTGCTCTGTAATTTAAAATAAAATTCTTTTTGTATTTATCTATAAATTTATCTTCTTTTACCTCTTCTATTTGCAAAGCTAATTTTTCAACTACTTGTTTAATTATTTTTTGTGTTTTAAAAAAAGAAGCAGCCTTATTAGATGAATTGGAAGAATTATTAAAAATAATACTCTCAAGGCCTTTTGAAACTCCTTTTTTTAAACTCCCATCTTGAAAAAGAGCATATGATGTATATTTTAGATCAAATTTTGCAAAAAATAAAAATACAAATATAAAAGCTATAAATGAACTAAAAAAAATAATATTTTTTTTTCTTTTAAAAAGATCCACCATATCTGATAGGCAAAAAAAACTTTCATTCATTGATAAAAAGACCTAAATTTTTAAAACCTTGAACAGCAGAATTTACTATTCCTACAGTTGGCAACATTTGAGATACAAATTTATTCCAGTTTGCAATTGGATTTGTTGATACATAAACAATATCACCTGGCATTAAAAGAAGTGCGTCATCTCTTAAATATAAAATATGCTTAAATGAAATAAGATATATCTTTGGGTTTACTATGCTTCCTCTAATTACTTGAATATTTAAACTATCCGCATTAGAGGTTATCCCTCCAGCTTTGGCTATTGCTTCTTTTATTGGCATAAATCCATTTGTAGCATTTATCACATTAGGATTTTTTACCTCGCCTAATATAGCTATATTTGAAGTGTCAGATGCAATGTATACTTTATCTCCACTTTTCAAAACTATATTGTAAGACATATCCCCCTCTTTCAAGAGTTTGTAAAAATCCACGTTTAAAAATTTTTTATCTCTTATAATATAACTTTTAAAAAGGTTGGCATGTATAGGCAGTTTTGCATCAGATAAAAGATCGAATAATCTTTTTTTCCCATCTACGTCATATGTTGAAATAGAACTGAGTCCTGCTATTTTAACAATTTGTGTATTCCTCGTTTTATAGGAAGTAAAAACTTTAACATCTTCAAGCTCTTGTTTTATTCTGTTTTCTATTTTTTTATTTGCTTGATCTAAAGTTAAATTTTTAACATCAATAGAATCTATATTGGGAATATCAATTTTATAACCTTTTACTATAAAGCCATTTAAATTTGATATTTTTAAAAAAAAGTCTTCTAAATCTTTTCTTTTTGGATGATAGATAAATATATTTAATACATCCAGATTTTCTATATAATTTTCTCTTGTTTTTAGCAGCGTAGGATCTAAACTTGCGATTTCAAATCCTTGCATTTCTAAAATTGCACTTTTCCCTTCTTTGATCTTGTAAGAATCCATCACAAGTTCATCACAACCAACTTTATCTGGACAAGATACTTTGCTTGCACAACTTGCAAAAATTAATAATAATAAAATTAAAATATTTTTTTTAATTTTTAGGAAAAACATATAATTTTAAACTTAATTATTTTAAAATAGATAAAATCTTATAACATATAATTTTAAAAAACAAAAAAAATATGAAAAGAATATTTATTACCGGAATAGCAGGCTTTATTGGTTTTCATTTAGCAAAATATTTAAAAAGCAAAAATATTGAAGTAATAGGAATTGATAATTTTAATGACTACTATGATGTGAATTTAAAAAAATTAAGAAAAAATATTTTAGAAAAAGAAAATATCAAAGTAATTAAATTAGACATAAATGAAAAAAATGAATTAGAAAAACTCCTTAAAGAAAATAAAATTACCCATTTTGTAAATTTAGCCGCTCAAGCAGGTGTTAGATATTCAATAGAAAATCCCTATGCTTATTTAAGATCAAATATTGATGGCTTCGTTAGCGTTCTTGAAGTATTAAAAGACAAAGATATTAAACTTATTTTCGCTTCTTCTTCTTCTGTGTATGGAGATAATAAAAAAACTCCTTTTTCTACCCTTGATAGAACAGATACTCCAACTAATTTATATGGCGCTACAAAAAAAGCAAATGAATCCTTAGCCTACGCTTATAATTCAATGTATAACACTCCTATGATAGGACTTAGATTTTTTACAGTTTATGGTCCTTATGGCAGACCTGATATGGCATATTATAGCTTTACTAAAGATATATTAGAGAAAAAACCAATTAAGATATTTAACAACGGGAATATGCAAAGAGATTTTACATATATTGATGATATTATATCTGGAATATATTCATCTCTAGATTATGAAACCTCTTTTGAAATTTTCAATTTAGGAAATAATAAACCTATAAATTTACTTACTTTCATATCTATTATTGAAAAAAGATTAAATATAAAAGCTATAAAAGAGTTTATGCCCTTTCAAAAAGGAGAGATGTTAACTACCTTTGCAGATATTGAAAATTCTAAAAATAAGCTTAACTTTAATCCTAAAACCTCAATTGAAAAGGGAATAGATACTTTTATTTCTTGGTATGAACAAGAAATGGTTTGATCTTCTAGCCAAACATCAATAGAGATGGTTTAAAAATTAATAAAATTCCTAATATCAATAAAATGCTTCCTCCTATTAAATGAGTAAACCTTGAAAATTTACCACTAATATTAAGTAAGTTTAAAGTATATACGGCAATTACAAAAATTATTAAGTCATCTAACATAAAAATTAAAATATATAAAAGAATATAAGAGTAATAACTAAAAGAACTCAAATTAGAAAGAGAGAGTATCTGTAAATATACGACTGGAAGTCCAGCAGAGCATATAAGCTCTATTAAATTTACAAAAAAAGCTAATAATATTATCCCAATAGATGCAAAAAAAAGATTTTTTTTATTTGTTAAAAAAGTGATTTTTTCTTTTGTTTTTTCTTTGAATTTAGAAGACGTCACGTTACAAGTAATATTTTTTTTAAAAAACTCTTTTAAATAATATACTCCACCAATGATAGCAATGGATCCTATTACAAACTTTATCCATTTTACATAAGAGAAAAACATTAAAAAATTAAGCCAAGCTATCATAAACATCAAATAGACTAAAGATGATGTTAAAATAAATAAAAATCCTAAAAAAAATAGTTTTTTTCTATTATTTATAGTAATTAAAAAAGAAAGCAACATAACAAGCGCCCACATAGCGCATGGATTAAATCCATCAACTAAAGCAATTAGTATAGTAATAAGTGGCAGTGATAAATTTTTTAAATTTATCTCTTTTAAAAAAGGAAGTTTGATTTTTTCAATAACGTTATGCTTGCCATTTTTTAAATCTACCTCTTCTTTTTTTTTTATACTTTCGATTAGATCTATAGATTGATTTTCATATGCATATAAAATTGCATTTTCTATATTTTTTCCAGTAGTTTCCTCTGATAAAAACCCAGCAAAATATCTATCTCCTACAACTGTTAGTGGAACTCTTGGATTTTTAATATTAAATTTTTGTGCAACTTTTTTATATAAAATTTGATTTTCTTTTTTTAAGTAAATATCAAAGTTTTGAACGTTTATATAAGAATATTTTTTTTGTAATTTTTCTAAAAAAACTTTCTCTTTTTTACAGTGAGGACACTCTTTAGATGAAAAAAGATATATATTAACTTTTTCATTAGAAAATAAAAAAGAGCTTAAAAATATAAAAATTATTAAAAATTTTTTCATGGTTATTTAAAATTAACTTTTAATTTTTAAATAACATTAAATTTATTTATTTGAAAATAGGTTTTTTAAAAAAAATCTTCTTTTTTTAAAATTCGAAAGGTTCCTTCTTTTAGATTGGATAGTTTTATATTTCCAACTCTTACTCTTTTTAAGTTAGTCACTTTTAAATCTACTAGCTCCAGCATTCTTCTAATCTGTCTTTTTTTTCCTTCTTTTAGGATAATATTTAAACAATTTTTATTTTGTTGTTTAACTATTGCTTTTTTTAATGAATTTCCATCTAGATTTAAACCTAGGGTTAGCTTATCAATTTTTTCTTTTGTAAGAATCCCTTCAAAATATACCAAATACTCCTTTTCCATATTGGAATTGGGGCCAATTAGTTTTTTAGCAATTGTTCCATCTTGAGTAAAAATAAGTAATCCTTTGGAATCTATATCTAATCTTCCAACAACTGATAATCTCTTTAGCATAGAAGATAAAAATTTCATGTCATCAAACTTTGATTGATTCTTTTTTAATATAAGCTCTTTTGCATCTTTATAACCCTTTTCAGCTTGGGTAGATACATAACCAATTGGCTTATTTAAAATAATTGTAACTTTTTCTTTTTGAGCATTTAAAGCTTTTGAAAGTAATTTGATATTACAATCCGGAAATACTTTTACACCTTGCTTGTCTATTATTGTGCCGTCTATTTCAATTAGCCTTTTTTCAATATAGTATTCAGCCTCTCTTCTAGAGCATATTCCTTTTAAAGATAAAAGCTTTGAAATTCTAATTTTTTCTTTTGTCATTTTTAAAATAATTTTTATTTTTTAACATTATGATTTTATCAAAAAATAGTAATTTATTGGGTATAAATAAATTTTATAATTATATTATATTAATATTTTTGATACTCAAACTCTTGATTTATAATAACTTTATTAAATAAATAAGAAAAAAATTAATGAGAAGTCTCATAATTAAATCTTTTACATAATCCTAATTCTATTCTAAAATTATTTTCTACATTCCAAGCTGCTTGTTCCAATTTATTTGGAAATCTAGGATCTAGAGGAATGTCCTCATAACTTAAATTTTCTAAAAATTGTACAATATGTACAAGCTCATGAAATAGTCCTGCAGCTATTACTCGGATATCTTCAGCTCTATTATTAGCAGCATATTCCCTCTCCTCTTCTCCAAATCTATTTTCTATAATGCAAAACTCTCTTATTGAAAGTATATTTGTAAAGTCTGGAAAATGAATTACCCCTAATTTATCTTTAAAAATTTCAACTGTTCTTGCTTCCCAAAATTTCCCCTCTTCAATAAAAATCCTATTAACCTCTGTTGCCATAAGGATGGCTAACATAAGCTTGCCAGTATTAGTCTGCTTAATCATTCCTAAAGCACTTTTAATAACTTCAGTATTTGATTTTTTACAATCAATGAAATAAAAAAGATCCTCAATAGTAGGTTCTATTCCTGTGGGATTATATATTAAAAGACTCATGCGGTTTTCATTTTTTGTTTGCTTGTTTTTAAAAGATCTTTATTTAAATCTACATCTTGAGATTCTGTTTGAGGAGAAACATTTCTGTTATTAGGATTAGCATTCACAAAGGCATCTAAAAAGCTAGTTCCCCCCATTCCAAGGTTATAAGAGCATAACACTCTACTTGCTATATTTTTACCAACTAGAGCTTTATTTCCAGCAGATAGAATTAAAGCAGGTGCAGCAAATTGAGAAGCATATAACCCTGTTAAAAAACCTTTAATAACCATTTTCTTAAATAATTCTTTTTTAACTTCATTAAAAAGATCATCTACTTTGACTGCTTCTTCATTAGATAAATGCTTGAGTGCTTTTAAAACTAATTGAGGATTTAATAAAGATCCAAAATTAACAATTTTTTGAATCGAAGCTAAATAAATTTCTTCTATATAAATTTGCAGTTTAATCTCTTCTAATTTTTTATCTGCTATTTCTATTTTCTGAATAGCTGCTAATTGACTTATCCAATGCTTTTTTTTGTCTTCATTTGTCGATGTTTTGATTCTTTTTTCAATCCATTTTTCAACATCGATTTTTTTCATTTTTTTAATTTCTTTATATTTTTTATCTACTTCTTCTTTTGTTAATATGAATTTTTCACGTAAATATTTTTCTTTGTCTTTAGAGTCTATTTCTTTATATCTTTTTATAATGTCTATCAACATTTTTATAGAAAATGCTGTCGCACAGATAAAACAAATAAAATTAATTCCATACATCCCAGGGGAATTTATTAAATTAATTATAGTTAAAATCCCTGCTAATAATGTCGTAACACTATAAACAATATTAAGAATTGCTTTTACTTGAGCTTTTTTATCATTAGATTTGATAGCATTTTTAAACTCTGTTACTGAAGCTGTTGATTGTGTATATCCAGATAAAACTAATAAAACACCAGCTGGATATCCAATGCAACTTTCTATAGTATGGATAGCAGATAATGTAGATAATGGTATATGAAGATTATTATGTGATAATATTAGTGTTGTAATGAATATAGTTCCTAGTATTGACAGTAAAATTCCGTTTAAAATTGCATTTGAAGTCCCCGATAATAAATAAGTATCTTCTAATCTCTTAATCTCGTTTAAATAACTTTCAATAACTTGTAGCGTTGGTATAATCTTTTTGTTTGTTTTCCTTATGATTTTATCTAAATTTTTTAAATGAGGATTCTTAGAATCAAAAGTTTTGAATCCTTTTTTGAAAAAATCTGTTTTATTTTTTAATCTAAAAAGTAAAATTGTTAAAGCAATAACTGGTATACCTAAACCTAACAAATAAGGCGTTGCCATATTAAGATTTTGAATTCCTAAATGCAAAGAACTAGATCCACAAAGTAAATACAGAGCAGGTGAATGAGGTAAAACAACTGTAGGTAAAAATGTCCCAATTCCAATAGTTAATGCAAAAAACCCTAAAAATAATGTGGATACCAAAACAGCTGTAATTATTGGGTTTACTTTGCTTTCTTTTTCTTTTCTTATTTCAGCATCTAAAGCGCCTGTTACATGTTTAAGCGTTTTATCTATTAAACTTTTATTGAAGATTTCAATAGTTTTGGATTTTAAAAAATCTTGGTTAATTTGATCTAATTCAAAAGTATCTTCAAAATTATCTGATTTTTTTCTTGTATCGTCTATCCACAATAGTGGAGTTTTATTTTCTTTAAAAATCACTCTATAAGAAGCCGTGGATAGTCTTTCTGCACCCTGCTGTTCATATGATTTTTTTAATACTTTTTCGAAAAAAGTCTTTGTTTTTGTAAGACCGTACTTAGTATTTTCATGTCCTAATTTTTTAATATCTTCTTTTGATAGATCATATGTTATAATTTCTTCTTGAGTTCCTTTTTTGAATATTTTTAAAGCAACTTTATATGTTTTTTCGTCAGTCTTTTTAGAAACAACTAATTCAACATCACACTGTTCACTTATTAGAACACTTAAATCTCTGTCTTTAGCTGTTTTTTCTACTTTCGTACACATAATTATTATTAATTATAGTTTTATTGTTATTTATACTAATTATTATAACACAAATTAAACTTAAATTAAATATAATTATATGTAATTAAATAATTACAATCGTTTGATTATTACATAATTACAATAAATAACCAAATGATTGTTTTAAAAATTTAAATGATTGTATATAAGGAACTTAATTATTTAAAATTTGAAGGAAGACTTTTGGTAAGTATTTAATAACGTCTGACGCCATCAAGTTATAGGAGCTTAGATCTTTAGCAGCTAACTTTGAAGCCATAAAATGCATATTTACAGCTAGCATGCTAGCATCATATAAATCCATTTTTTGAGCTGCAAATGATGCTATCATTCCTGTTAAAACATCTCCAGTTCCAGCACTTGCTAAGCCCGGATCCCCATTCATAATAATTGAAGATTTTTTATCTGGAGCAAAGATGATGGTTGGGTTTCCTTTTAAAACTATGATTACTTCATGTTCTTTTGAAAATTTTTCTGTTTTTTCTATTAACTCCTCTCCTATTACTTTTTCATTTAACAATCTTTGCATTTCATATAAATGAGGAGTAAATACAATTTCTTTGGGAAGAGAACAATTTAGATTTTTTGATAAAAAATATAGCGCATCAGCATCTAAAATTGTCTTAACTTTTATTTTAGGTAAAATTTTTAGAAGTAATTTACTAACTTTTTTATCTCTACCAAGACCAGGACCAATAAAACAACAATCAGAGCTATTTATATTTTTTAAAATTTCACCTGTCTTAGAATAATCAATTATTAAATTTACAAGCTCATAAAAAGCAGAGGGTATTTCTCTATTTGTTATTACTTTAACAATACCAGATCCTGTTTTCAAAGCAGCGAGCGCTGATAATTTGCAAGCTCCATACATCCCTAAAGAACCAGATAAGCCAACTACAAACCCAGCTTCATATTTATTTCTTGTAGGAATTATTTTTGGAAGAAGATTTTTTAAATTTATATCCATAAAAAAATTAGTTTTGCATCTAATTTATTTATATAACTTTTATTAACTGCAAAATCAATAGTAAAAAATATTAAACTAAATTTTGTGAAATTAAAAAATTACTTACTCTCTTCTTTGATCTCTCTTTGAAGAAGAAGTTTTACAACATTTTTTGCTTCTAATTTTTCATATAAAATAGCATTTACTGCTTGAGTGATAGGAACTGGTATATTATGTTTTTTTGCAAGCTCTAGCGCTGCTATGCATGTATAAGCCCCTTCTACTACCATACCTATTTTTTCTTTAGCTTCATCTAAAGATAAATTTTTAGCTATCAATCTACCAAATCTATAGTTTCTAGAAAAAGTTGAAAGACATGTAACACATAAATCACCTAAACCAGAAAGACCATTTAGGGTTTCTGAGTCTGCATTTTTAGTAATAGAGAGTTTCTTCATTTCATGAAGCCCTCTTGTCATTAGTGCAGCTTTTGTATTATCGCCAAAACCAAGACCGTCTGAAATACCACAAGCTATTGCCATGATATTTTTTAAAGCTCCACCAAATGACACTCCTAAAATATCACTATTCGGATACACTCTAAAATAAGGCCCATTAAATGCATTTGCTATTTTCATCATAGTATCTTCATTATATGAAGAGCATACTACTGATGTAGGAAGTTTTTTTATTACCTCTTCCGCATGAGAAGGCCCTGACAAACATCCTATGTATTTTTTATTTTCTTCGCCTAATATTTCAAGTAAAACTTCTGGAAATAAAAGATCTGTTTTTTGTTCTATTCCTTTTGATGTAATTACAATTGGACAATTTATTTTTGTTATTTTCATTAATCTTGAAAAAACATCTCTAAGTCCAAGCGATGTTACACTTTCTACTATCATATCAACATCTAACACTGCCTCTTCAAACTTATCAGTGTAAATAATTTCATTTGGAACTTTAAAATTATTCAGTTTTGGATGAACTCTTGTTTCCTTTAAAGTTTTAATCAGTTTTGAATCTCTATCCCAAACTATTACAGTGTGATTGTTTTGTGATAAAAGTGCTGCAAGAGCTGTTCCCCAAGTTCCTGCACCTAAATAACCTATTTTCATTTTTTAATCCTTTTAAGGTATTTTAACAATTAATAGTGGGTTTTTCAAGTAATAGATATTTTTCTATATCTTTTAAAGAATTTATATCCTTTAACGGAGCAAAAATATCTTCTCTTTTCCCAAGAAGAGCTGATACTTTATTTGCATATTTAAAATTATCAAAAATAAATTTTTCTAATTTATAGCCATATGCATCATTGACAACTCTTTTTTTAGCTAAATGGTATTTTAATTTTTTATCATGTGCTTTTTTGATAAAATCAAAAGTTACTGTATATAATCCTGCATTTAAAAATTTATATTCTAAAAAATTATTTATATAGATGTATTCACAGATATTTATCTTTCCATCTACTTCGCATAAAACTCCCATTTTTTTATTATTATTTTCTTTTAAAATAGATCTTAATAAAACATCTGAAAAAGTTCTTTTGATATTCCCTAAAGCATTTTCATCAAAGGGGTTTGCAAGTGGATTATCAATTGGGGTAATATTTAAATACTTAATATTTTTATCTTTATATTTTAAATAAATAGAAGAGTTATAAAAACTTTTAAAAATAGAGCCGTTTCCATCTGGACCTAACTGAATTTTATCATCTACTAAAATCCATTGGAAATTTTCATCTAAAAAAGCTGCTGAATCTTGCATGAAAAAATCTATTTGATCAAAACTTAAATCAAAATATTTTTTTTCTTTTAAAAAACTTTTTATCTCTCGATCATTATTAAAAGAAGTCATAATTGAAATATATAATTTTACGTTATATTTTTTTTGTATTTTTTTTACTTTATCAAAAAAGATTTCAAATAGAGATTTATTATTTATTTCAAAAAGTCCTTTTGATTTATGAAAGTTTAATCTACTTCCCATTCCAGCTGACATAACAATACAAGCAGCTTCATTTTTTTTAATAATTTCTTTTCCAACTTTAAAATCTTCTATTGTAGGATATTCGCAATCTAATAGAGGCTCATATGTTGGTTTTATCTCTTCTTCATCAATTGAAAAATCATATGTGATTGAAAAAGTGTCTTTTAATAAATTAATTTTTTTTGAGATAGACAGATTACCTATAGAATTGATTAATTTAGTTTGGTTATATTTAATAAGTTTATGTTTTAAATCTTGAGGATATATATATCTTAATAAATCTAGAGTTTTTAATTGATGAAGTTTATGTCCTTCATAAATTTTAGGAATATGAACTAATTTTTTATTTGGAGATTTTACTCTTTGTTTTAATATCCCATGATTTGAATCACCCCAAAGAGATATAACTTTTAATGGAAAATCTATATCTAAATAATAAATAAAAGTAAGTATACCGGAATCAGGAACTATTAAATACTGACATTTATTTTTTATGATAGACAGCATTTCGTAAAGAGTTGTTTTTCCTCTTAAATCAATTATATTATTCCCTTTAAAAAAAGGCTTTTTTTCTTTGCCAAATAAAAGTACAAAAATATCTTTATCTAGAATATTAAAAAAATTTTGCCATTTATCTTTAGGCCAATTTCTCCAATATCCATACTTTGTTTCACAAGAAGGTTGAACACCTATTATTATTTTATCATTTGGAAGGTTAAAATTATTAGATAATACATCATTTTTATTATCCCATTTTAATTTAGGAATTACTTTTCCTCTTTCTAAAACATTCCATTTTGTAGGATCCAAATTAGGTATAATAACATCAAAAGATTTTGGATCTAATTTAAGTTCTTTTAAAGTATGATATGCATCAAATGGAACGTTTCTTCTCCAAAAAGGACTTTTTATAACTTCTATATCTTCTAAAAGAGATACCCCATCCAATAGATCTTCTCTTACAATAAATGTAATTTTAGCATCTTTAATTACTTTTTTGATTTTATATACTATTGTGTAAAGACCTGTTGCAATATCACCAAGTCCTCTATTCCAACAAAGTAAAAAACTTTTTTTGTTTTCAATAGATGCTTTTTTTATGATTTCATCTAATTCATTTTTTTTTAATTTTTTAAATAGTTTTTTTAACATTGAAATTATTAATCTCTTTAAATATTTCTTCTATTTTTATTTCATTCATACATTTAAAATCAATTGGACATTTTCTTTTAAAACAAGGAGAACACTTAACTCTTTTATTTATCACTATTTTATTTTTAGAATATGGTGATGTAATTATATCTGAAGTAGATCCAAATAAAGCTATTAAATTTTTATTAAAAGCAGATGCTATATGCATAGGACCACTATCATTGGATATAAAAACATCTACTATGCTAATAAGAGCTATTAAATCTTTTAAAGATGTTTTTCCAATTAAATTGATTATTTGATTTTCATTTTTTAAAACTTCTAAATCTTTATTAACATTTTTTTTATCTCCAATAAAAATTACAAAATTATTTTTATCTTCTATTAACTTTTTAGCTAATAAAATATATTTATCAATAGGATAACACTTAGCTGAGCCATATGCAGCAAAAGCATTGATCCCAATTAACTTTTTGTTTTTTTGATAACCATAGCTATTTAAAAGACCTACTATCTTATTTTTATCTGTTTCCATTGCTTGCAAAGTAGGCATAGTATTTGAAATATTAATACTAAGCGGCTTCAAAAGTTCTTTATAGGTGATTATTTGATGTTGTGAAAATCTGTTTTTTGAAAACCGTGTAGGACTATTTAAAAAAATAGATCTATAATTTCTATAACCAATTTTGTTTTTAACTTTTGCAAAATAAAACCAAATAGCAGAAGAGATTGAGTTTGTAAGTAAAATTCCAAGATCATACTTTTTTTCTTTTAAATCTTTTATTATATTTTTGGGATATATTTTATTTTTGGGCTTTTTGAAAGTATATATTTCATCTATATAAGAAATGTTTTCTACAAGATCCTTTAAAGACTCTTTTAACATAATAGTAATTTTTGAATTTGGATATTTTTTTTTGAGATCTTCTAAAACTGGAAGCGCCATTACAAAATCCCCTATCCAATTGGGCATTCTAACAATTATGTTTTTATAAACTTTTTCCATAAACTTTTTAGTTGTTTATTTTCTCATAGAAGAAATTAAATTAAAAGATGGTTGTTTTTTAAAAATTTATCTATGTAATTAAAATTATAAAAGATAAACTAAATTTTATGGATGAAATAAATAAACAAATTATTCTTGGAATAGATCCCGGTACTATAATTACAGGATATGGAGTTATTGAATTTGAAAACAATAAGTTAGTTGCGCTAGATTATGGCGCTATAAAACCTCCAAAAAAAGAAAAGCTCTCAAAAAGATATTTTATAATATTTGAAGCAATCAATCACTTAATAAAAAAATATAATCCTACCGCAATTTCTGTAGAAACTCAATTTGTAAAAAATAATCCTCAAGTTGCACTAAAACTTGGAATGGCAAGAGGCTCAGTTATAATAGCTGCTGAAAAAAATAATATCCCGATTTTTGAATATGCACCCAAAAAAGCAAAGCTTGCTGTTGTTGGAAACGGAGGAGCTTCTAAAGAACAAGTTCAAAAAATGGTGAAAATGCTGCTTAACTTATCAAAAGTTCCAACGCCTGAAGATGCAGCAGATGCACTTTCTCTTGCAATTTGTCATATACATCAAATAGACTTCTTAAAAAAAATAGGTAAATAAATGTTTGAATATATAAAAGGTAACTTAACTGAAATAGATGCTGCAAAAGCAATAATTGATGTAAATAACATCGGTTATAAAATTTTCATTCCACCTAGTGTTTATAATGATCTTTCTTCAAGTATTAATGAAGAAATAAAGCTATATATATCTTTTATTGTTAAAGAAGATTCTCAAAAATTATATGGATTTATTTCAAAAATTCAAAAAGATATTTTTGAAATGTTAATATCTGTATCTGGAGTAGGAGCAAAAACAGCTGTTTTATTAATTGGACATTTAGATGTTGAAAATTTACATATTGCTGTTGCTAATGCTGACGTTAGACTAATATCAAAAGTACCAGGTATAGGTAAAAAAACAGCTGAGAGATTAATTATTGAACTAAGAGATAAATTCAAAATTTTAGATAGTAAATTATTTACTCAAGAAAATAAAAACCATTCCTCAAGTGCATCAGATGCTATAAATGCGCTTATGAGCCTTGGATATAATGTTATGCAAGCTCAAAGAGCTGTAAAAGAAGTTCTTAAAGATAAAAGTGAAAAAGTTGAACTTTCTAACTTAATTACCTTAGCCTTAAAGGCCCTTTAATTTTTTTTGATTTCTTTTCGTTTTTATAAAAATATAAAATATAAACTTCTTATTTATCTTGTTTGAATAAATTAAATCCACGATAATATTTGAAAAAAGTTTAAATTTAAAATGCATAACATTAATATAAACGACACAATATCAGCAATTTCGACTCCGATAGGGACAGGGGCTATTTCAATTGTTAGACTCTCTGGAAAAGATGCTGTAGCAATAGCAAATAAATTATTTTCAAAAGATATTTTGAAATTTAAATCACATACAATTCATTACGGAAAAATTTTAGATAAAAATAAAAATATTATTGATAGCGTAATGCTATCTATCATGAAAGGACCAAACTCCTATACAGGTGAAGATATTATCGAAATCAATTGCCATGGAGGTCTTGAAATTACTAAAAATGTATTTGAAGAGACTTTAAAAAATGGAGCAAGAGCAGCAGAGCCTGGTGAATTTACCTTAAGAGCTTTTTTAAATAACAAATTAGATCTTGCTCAAGCTGAAGCTGTTCAAGAATTAATATCAGCTAACTCTAATGCTGCTATAAAATTTGCAAAAAATAATTTAGAAGGTCTTTTATCTAAAGAAATTAAATACTTCCAAAAAGAACTTAGTGAAGTAGCTGCTATTTTAGAGGCTTGGGTAGATTTTCCTGAAGAAGATTTAGAGTTTGATTCTTTTGAAAATATCCAAAAAAAACTTTCTATCATTATTGAACAAATGAAAAAACTCTCTCATACTTATTATGATGGAAAAGTAATATTTGAAGGTAAAAGTATCTGCATAGTAGGAACTCCAAATGTTGGTAAATCCTCACTTATGAACAGCTTATTAAAAAAAGATAGATCAATAGTTACAAATATTAAAGGAACAACAAGAGATATTTTAGAAGATAATATAAAAATTAAAAATTTAAATTATAGATTGATCGATACAGCAGGTATTAGAAATACATCAGAAATAATAGAAAAAGAAGGTATAAAAAGATCAAAAAAAGCAATTGAAGATTCAGATATAGTAATTTTAGTATTAGATTCTACTAAAAATTTATCTAAAGATGATTTTGAGCTAATAGATTTATTAGATCCTAAAAAAACTATTGTAACATTTAATAAAATAGATTTAAAAAAGAGCGATTACAAACTCTCTTTTCCACATATTATAGAAATTTCTGCTAAGGAAAATATAAATATTGATGAATTGAAAGATAAAATTGAATTTCTTTCATTAAATGATATAAATGCCTTTAATGAAGAGATTATCATCACTAATAAAAGACATAAAAGTTCTTTAGATAATTCGATTAATTATTTAATTAAAGTTCTAAATAACCTTTTAACAAATTCTGCTGAATTTGTTACGTTAGATATGAGAGATGCCCTAAAAGAGTTAAGTTCTATTATTGGAACTGATGTAACTGAAGATATTTTATCTTCAATATTTAATAATTTTTGTATTGGTAAATGACAAAAAAACAAAGAGCTAAATTAATAAAAGAGATTTTAGATAAGTACTTCAAAAATCCTAAAATACCATTAAATTATGTTAATAATTTTACTTTTTTAATTGCTGTTTTGTTATCAGCTCAAGCAACTGATAAAAAAGTAAACGAAATAACTCCCCTTTTGTTCAAAAAAACAAAAACGCCAAAAGAAATATTAAAATTAAAAATTTCTGAGATTGAAAAAATTATAAAACCAATTGGTTTATATAAAACAAAAGCAAAAAATATTTATAATCTTTCTAAAATATTGGTAAATGAGTATAACTCAAAAGTCCCAAAAACATTTAAAGAATTAGAATCTCTTCCAGGTGTAGGTCATAAAACAGCATCTGTACTAATGTCTCAAGCATTTGATATTTCTGCATTTCCTGTAGATACTCATATTCATAGATGCGCTAAAAGATGGAAGTTATCAAATGGGAAGAATGTAAAAAAAACAGAAGAAGATTTAAAAAAAATATTTTCTAAAAAAGATTGGAATAAACTCCATTTACAAATTATATATTTTGCAAGAAAGTACTGTTTTGCAAAAAATCATAAAAAAGAAAATTGCCCTATATGCAATAAACTTTAATACATTTTATCTATCCATTCCCCTAGATAATAACTTGCAACAATTACAACTAACATGATTGAAACATGCTCAAAAACAGCTTTATAAGCATTTTTGTTTTGCCTTTTAGCCATAAAATAACTATAAAAACTAAGTAGGGAAAATCCCCAGATAATATTTATTATCATTCCCGTTTTTAAAGATAAAATAAAAATTAATGGAATAAAAGATAGTGTTATCAATAGTTTGACTATAAAAGTAAAAATAGTAGATAACCAAATTTCTTTGGCTGAATGTATTCCTTTAGATTCTTCTGATAAATGAATCCCCAGAGCATCTGCTAGAGAATCTGCAAAAGCAATAGTTAAAATACCGCCCATTACTGCAGCCTTTGAATTTGTTGAAGAAAATAGTCCAATCATAAGTCCAAGCGTTGTAATAACACCTGATGCGATACCAAATCCAAGACCTACTTTTAATGAATGTTTTGTCATAATTTGAAATTAGCATTTTTTTAAATTTTCTCGAAACAATTTTCAACTAACTATTAAAAATATTGCAAAATATAGAAGAGTTATATTTTTATGTTATTTTTTAATTTTGCAAATCTATTTCCCATTAAGGATTGAATTTCAATATTTTGCTTAGTATATTTAATTAAATCTTCATCCAATATTATAGTGTCTTTTTCAAAAATTAAAGCTATGGAAGAGCCACCAAGTTCAAAGTATCCTTTTTCTTCACCTTTTTTATATTCTTTGTTAAGAAAATAACTTTGTTTTATAGCACCTACATTTGTAGCTCCTATTTCAACAAATAATATATCTTTAAAATTTTTAGTTTTTAAAGTTGTTATCATTCTTTTATTTTCACAAAGAATATGTACATTTGTCATTAATGCACTTGGATTTACAGAAAATAAATAGCCGTTAATTAACTTAGCTTCTTGTGGGATGCATTCTGTTGGAAAATGAAATCTGTGATAATCATAGGGAGCTAGTCTACAAAGAAGCATCGATCCATCTTTGTATTTATTTGATAATTTTTCATCTTTTAAAAATGATAAAAGATTAAATTTTTCCCCTTTGATATAAAAAGAATTGATCTCATCTATTTTTTCAAATGCTAAAAATTTACCATCACATGGAAATGTTAAAATATCTTCGTTTTTATTTATTTCTCTTGCATCTGGTTTTAATTTTCTTATAAAAAAGTCATTAAAAGATTTAAATTTATTAACTTTTTTTTCAAATTCCTTTTCATCTATTTCAAATTTTTTAATAAATGGTCTTATTTTATATTTTGAAATTTTTAATTTATGAATAAAACCATATATGTAAGAAAACAGAGGAAATTTTGAAATGAGGTTTAAAAAAAATTTAGATGTTTTATTTTTTTTATATAAAAAAAATAAAAATTTTTCTCCTAAAATTTTTTCGTATAAAAACTTTTTAGTTTTTCTAGAATATATTTTTATTTTATCCATGAACTAAAATATATAGGTATTAAAACAATTTATCAATATTTTTACTTTCATCTCTTAGCATAGAATAAATACATAAATCTAAATAAGAGCCTTTAGAAAATAAAGCTCCTCTTGCTATCCCTTCAAAAATATATCCACATTTTTGAGCAACAGCAATTGATGCTCTATGATAATCAGGAATTGCAAGTTGAAGTCTATTTATTTGTTTTGTTGAAAAAAGATATTTAGAAAATAGATTAAGTGCTTCTTTCATAAACCCCCTACCTCTATTTTTTTCATTAAATATTATATATTTAATCTCTAAAGCATCTATTAAAGCAGCTCTTTGGTAGGTTATCATTCCAATGATTTCATCTTTTAAATTGGTAATGATTGTGCTAGCATCATTTTCATCCCAAAGGCCATTTTCTAAAAAATTTCTTTTAAATTTGTATTCAGACTCTATATTTTTTGGGAAAAATTCATTTTTTAAGATAGATTGCTCTAAAAGAGCATATAAGACATCTAGATCTTTTTCTTTAATTGGTCTGATCTTTAAAAGATGGGATTCTATCATATTTTTCTAACTTTTTATAAATAAAAACTTTATTAGTTTAATCTTTTTTAGAAAAAACATAAATACGAAAAAAGATTTTAATACCTATTTAAAGTAAAAAAAAAATTTTAACCACTTACTTTATTGATCTTATCAAAAAAATTAATCAATTTAAGTTTTTGATAATTATAGCTTTTCTTGTATGAAATAGCTGTTTCTTATAAAATTGTAATAAAAATAACACCCATATAGATATGTTTTCTCTTTTAAAAAAAATATTTGGCACGCAGCAAAGTAGACTTCTTAAAAAATACAAGAAAATTGTAAATAACATTAATGAAATAGAATTATCTTATCAACAACTTTCTGAAGAAGAAGTAGTTAACAAAACAGATGAATTTATTCAAAGATATCAAAATGGGGAATCTATAGATTCTCTTCTTCCAGAAGCATTTGCTACTGTTAAAAATATTTGTAGAAAACTTATAGGCACACAAATACATGTGTCTGGATATGATCAAGAATGGGATATGATACCATATGATGTGCAAATGCTAGGAGCAATAGCAATGCACTACGGTTCGATTGCAGAGATGCAAACTGGAGAGGGCAAAACACTTACAGCTTCAATGCCCCTTTACTTAAATGCCCTTGCTAAAAAAGGTGTTCATTTAGTTACTGTAAACGATTACTTAGCAAAAAGAGATTCCCAGTGGCTTGGGACTGTTTTTAAAAAGTTAAAATTAACAGTGCGTCATTTAACAAATGATGTTGATTTAAGTGAAAGAAAAGATGTTTATAATAGCGATATAGTTTATGGGACGGCTTCTGAATTTGGTTTTGATTATTTAAGAGATAATTCAATGGCTACCTCTAAAGAAGAACAAGTTCAAAGAAACCCTTATTTTGCAATTGTAGATGAGATAGATTCTATATTAATAGATGAGTCTAGAACGCCTCTTATAATTTCAGGTCCTTCTAATGTAACATATCAAATGTATGATGATTTAAAATATAACGTTTCATCTATTGTTAAAATGCAAAAGGATCTTTGCTCAAAAATGGCAAGTGATGCTAGAAAAACTTTAGAAGAATTAAAACTTTTAAATGAAAATGAAAAACCAAAACTTTCTAAAAAAGAAACTCTATTATGCAAAGATGCTTTTAAAAAACTTTGGCTAGTTTCTAAAGGAACCCCTACAAACAGGGTTTTAAAAAGAATTAAAGAAAATCCTGATTTAAGAAAAGAAATAGATGATTTAGAAACTTATTTTCATTTAGATCCAAATAAAAAAGAAAGAGCTGAAGAAGTTTCCAAATTATTTATTATTGTAGATGAAAGAGTAAGTGAATATGAGCTTACAGACAAGGGTATCAGCACTTTTGCTAAACTAGATGGAAATAATGCTGATGATTTTGTGATGCTGGATTTAGGATATGAATATGGGAAAATCGATAGTAGTAATATTTCTGAAAAAGAAAAAATGGATGAAAAAATAGTTCTTAGAGAAAAAGATGCTAAAAGAAAAGAAAAAGCTCATAACTTAAGACAGCTATTTAGAGCACATCTTTTAATGGAAAGAGATGTAGATTATATAATAGATAAAAATGAAATTATAATTATTGATGAAAATACAGGAAGACCTCAACCCGGCAGAAGATTCTCTGATGGATTGCATCAATCAATTGAAGCTAAGGAAAATGTAAAGGTACAAAAAGAAACGCAGACATATGCAACAATTACACTTCAAAACTACTTTAGAATGTATGAAAAAATTGCAGGCATGTCAGGGACTGCCATTACGGAAGCTTTTGAATTTAAACAAATATACAAATTGGATGTTTTAGAAATTCCTACATATACACCTTGTATTAGAAAAGACTTTGATGATGAAATATACATGAGTGAAAGAGAAAAATATCAAGCAATTGTAAAAGACATAAAATCTCTACCTGAAATTAATAAACCTATTTTAATAGGCACTGAATCTGTTGAAATTTCTGAAAAATTATCTAGGATTTTAAAACAAAATAAAATCCCTCATACTATTTTAAATGCCAAAAATCATGAAAGAGAAGCTGAAATTATAGCTAATGCTGGTCAAATAGGTTCTATTACTATATCAACTAACATGGCAGGAAGAGGAACGGATATAAAACTATCTAAAGAAGTTAAAGAAGTTGGTGGTTTATATGTAATGGGAACCACAAGACATCAATCTAGAAGAATAGATAGACAGCTAAGAGGTAGATCAGGGAGATTAGGAGATCCTGGAACTTCTAAATTTTATGTTTCATTTGAAGATTCTTTAATGAGATTGTTTGCATCTCCAAGACTTACATCTATGCTACAAAGATTCCGTCCTCCTGAAGGAGAACCTATCTCTGCAAAAGTATTAAATAAATCAATTGAAACTGCTCAAAAAAGAATTGAGCAAAGAAATTTTATGATGAGAAAGCATACATTGGAATATGATGATGTTATGAATCTTCAAAGACAAGAGATTTATACTTTTAGAAATGAAATATTAAGTTCTGTAAATTCAACAGAAATTGCTAAAGATGTTATTGCAAATGTTATTATAGATGAAATCCCAAAATACTTTATTGATCAAAATGATTTTTCAACTTTTAGATCTAAAGAATTTGCTAGCAATTTAATGATGTTATTTCCAGTTACCATCGATCATAAAATCTTTGATGAAGAAAATATTACATTTGAGAAAATAGAAGAAATCTGTCTTGATAAAATTCTAAAAACTTTTGATGGAAAATTAAATATTCAAAAAAAATCAATTCTTCAAATTAATTCTGAAAATAGCGATGAAGATATAAACAAAGTATTATCCGAAGTAATCAAAAGCATAATGATTAGAAAAATTGATAAAAAATGGCAAGAACACTTACTAAAAATTGATCATTTACGATCAGATGTATCTATAAGAGCATATGGGCAGAAAGACCCTTTAATGGAGTTTAAACATGAAGCTTTTATATCTTTTGATGCTCTTGGGTCTAACTTAAAATTAGATATATCTAAAGATCTATTTAGATTTGAAATGGTATCCCGACAAGAAAGAAGACTTCAAGACACTATAAAAGAATTGCAAACTTCAACTCAAAAATCATTTGTTCCACAACCAAATGAAAATAATACAATAAATGAAAATCAATCAAAACAAATACCAGTATCTTCTCTTCCTAAAGTTGGAAGAAATGATGATTGCCCTTGTGGTAGTGGAAAAAAACATAAAAAATGTTGTGGAATTTCTTAAATGAATATGATTTCTTATGAGAAAGAGAAAAAATATTTCAAATATAGAATCGGCTCTATTATAAAAAAAAATAACCGGATCCTTCTTTGTAAAATAGAACCTAAAGATTTTTGGATGCTCCCAGGTGGAAGAGTAAACTTTTTTGAATCTTCATTAGATACTTTAAAAAGAGAGCTTTTTGAGGAATTAAATGAAAAAGATATTAATATAGAAAATCTTTTATGGACTATTGAAGATATTTATGAAAATGATGATAGAAAAGTTCATGAAATATCTATGATTTATAATGTTTTACTTCCCAAAAACTCAAAGTTATTTAATTTAGATGAATATCTTTCATATGAAGGAGATTTGAAACTGTTTTTTAAATGGTTTGATATTGATAAAATTGATGATATTTTATTTAAACCTACTTTTTTAAAAAAAAGAATCAAAAAACTATCTGTTAGTTTTGAACATATAATAAATAAAGAAATTCAAGATAAAATTTTATTATAAATCACTTAATTTTCTATAACCAAAAAATACTAATGGAACTGCAAAGAGTGAATATACAAACCAGTATTTAGAACTAAATTCCAAACTTAAAGCTCCATTTCTTGAAAAAGCTATTAAAATTATTGAAAAGATTAAAACATTCACTCCTAAAAAAAATAGGATTGTAGGAAGAAGCACACTTTTATAATCTTCTTCATATTCTTCCTCTTCACCTTCTTGCTTTTCTTCAGTTTGCTTTAAAATCTCTTCACTTTTAGGCTTTTCTATAAAATTATTAATATTTTTTTCTTCTTTTTTTTCAATTGGCGGCTCTCTTTCAATTGGAGCATCAAAAGATCTTGGGCTATATGGAGGAGGATATAGAGAATCTAAAGTTTCTTTAGCACTTAAAGACTTTACATCATTTTCGCCACTTGTAGAGGTTTTGTTATCATTTACTTTAAATATACTGCTTCCGCAATAAGGACAAATAGTTACTTCTAATGCAACACAGCCATCACAATTTGGACATAGTTTTGTAAGTTCTTTATTATTCATATTCTCTCCAAATATTATCTTAATATATAAATTACCAAAAAAAAAATCTTTAGAAAAGATAAACTTTTCTAGAAACATTTTTTTTAATATAAATAAATATATAATAGCAAAAAAACAAGGGATTATTATGGATGCAAAAGAATATGATATCGCAATAATTGGTTCTGGACCAGGAGGATACAGCGCTGCTATAAAAGCTGCTCAAAATAATTTAAAAGTAGCTTTAATAGAAAAAAAAAAATTAGGAGGCGTATGTTTAAATGTTGGATGCATTCCAACAAAAGCAATGCTTAGTACTTGCGATGTTTATGATAAAATTAAAAATGCATCTTCTTATGGAATAAATATCGAAAATGTTTCTTTTGATATTGAAAAGATTATTCAAAGAAAAGATAAAATTGTAAGTGATTTAAGAAATGGTCTTAGCTTTTTATTAAAATCAAATAAGGTTGATATTGTAAGTGGAAGCGCTAGTTTTTTAAATGAAAATGAAATTAAAGTTAAAGGAAAAGATAATTTAATTATAAAAGCTAAAAAAATAATTGTTGCAACAGGATCCCTTCCAAGTGAAATCAATTCAATTTCTGTGGATCATAAAAAGATATTTAATTCTAATTCTATTCTTTGCTTAAAAAAACTTCCTAAATCTTTAACTATTATTGGTGGTGGATACATAGGTTGTGAATTTGCATCTTTTTATGCAAGGTTAGGCTGCAAAGTAACTATTATAGAGGCTTTAGATACAATTATTTATTCACATGGAAGTGATTTAGCAAATCTTTTAACAAAATCTTTTAAAAATCAAAATATTGAAATTTTGACAAACGAAACTGTAGAGAGTGCAAAAATAGAAAATGATGAAGTGAAAATTAAATTAAAATCAAATAAAGAAGTTACATCTGAAAGCTGTCTTGTAGCAATAGGCAGAAAACCAAATATAGAAAATTTAAATTTAGAAAAAGTAAATGTTTCAACTAAAAATAATGCTATTGTAGTAAATGAAAAAATGCAAACTTCTAATAGTAATATTTATGCTATAGGAGATGTAATAAACAATTGGATGCTAGCTCATGTGGCATCACATGAAGGAATTGTAGCAGTCGATAATATTTTAAATAAAACAAATACTATGGATTATACATGCATTCCAGCAATTATTTTTACAAAACCTGAAATTGCAACAGTTGGCTTAACTATAGATCAAGCTAAAGAAAAAAAGATTGAAATAGAAATTGGTAAATTTCCTTTTACAGCACTTGGTAAAGCTCATGCATTATCTGAAAAAGAAGGGTTTGTAGAAGTTATTGTAGATAAAAAAAGTAAAGTTATATTAGGAGCTGTAGCCATTGGAACAAGCGCTTCTGTTTTAATTTCTGAAATGGCTCTTGCTATTAAAAATAAATTAAAAGCAATAGATGTAATAGATACCATTCATGCTCATCCAACTCTTCCTGAAGCTTGGGCAGAAGCTTTATTGATTTCACAAAATACTCCTTTAAATTTCCCACCAAAAATGATTCCATGAAATTCCCAAAATGGCTAAGACAAAAACTTGTATTAGGTCCGAATGTAATTACCCAAGAAATTTTGGATAAGAACAAATTAAATACAGTTTGTTTTGAAGCTAAATGCCCTAATATAATGAGATGCTATTCAAAAAAAATAGCAACTTTTTTAGCACTAGGCACAAAATGCACGAGAAATTGCGGTTTTTGTGATATTGATTTTGATGCAAACCCAAGCATACCCGATATTAATGAACCCAAAAATATTGCTAAAGCTACAAAAGAAATGAATCTCAGACATGTAGTAATTACTATGGTTACAAGAGATGATTTGCCAGATCAAGGAGCAAATCACATTTCTCAAATTATTCAAGAAATAAAAAAATTAAATCCTTCAACTACAGTTGAAGTATTAACATCTGATTTTTCTAAAAAATATGATCTAATAGATATAGTCATAAATGAACAAATAGATATTTTTAATCATAATATTGAAACAGTTCGCTCTTTAACTCCTAAAATAAGACATATTGCAACTTATGATACTTCTTTAGAAGTTTTAAAATATGTGAAATCTAAAAGACCCTCTATTTTAGTTAAATCAGGCTTAATGGTAGGAATGGGCGAATCATTAGACGAAGTTAAAGAGGCAATAAAGGACTTGAAAGAATCAGGTTGTGATATAATAACAATTGGTCAATATCTTCAAGCCAACAAAAATAAATATAAAGTAAAAGAGTATATTCACCCTGATATTTTCAAAAAGTATGAAAAGTATGCTCTTTCAATTGGGGTTAAATGTATCTACTCTTCCCCTTTCGTAAGATCTTCTTTTAATGCTGAAGTCATTAAAAACAAAACACTTCAAGGTTAATTTTAATTAATTACAACTTTTTATAATTAAATTAAATTAAATTAATAATTTTAATTATTTTTTAATTTTTAATTGACTAACAATTATTTATTTAATAAACTTAAAATTTAAAGAAGGAAGGAAAACAAAAGAATCTTAATATGGAGTTTAGCTCATCCCAAAAAAATTTCGATATTGCAAGCATTATACTTGCAGGAGGTAAAGGCACTAGATTGTTTCCTCTTACATTGAATCATTCAAAGCCTGGGGTTTCATATGGCGGAAGATATAAATTAATTGACATTCCAATATCTAACTCCCTAAATTCCAATATCAGACAAATCGTTGTAATAGGACAATATCTAGTTGCAGAACTTCAACATCATTTAAGTCAAACATATCAATTTGATAATTTTTTTCCAGGAAGGTTAGATCTATTAACTCCTGAAGAAAAGCCAAATGGAGAAAAAGTTTGGTTTGAGGGTACAGCAGATGCTATTAGAAAAAATCTAGATAAGATACTTGATCTTCCAGTTGAATATTTTTTGATACTATCTGGGGATCAACTATATAATATAGATTTTCAAAAGATGTTTGAATTTGCTAAAAAAAAAGATGCTGATTTAACTATTGCATCACTTCCTGTAAATGAAAATGATGCAAAAAGAATGGGGCTTTTAAAAATTGATGATGAATCTTATATTAAAGATTTTTATGAAAAACCAACTACATCTGATTTATTAGATAAATTTAAACTACCAAGTAATTTCCATGAAAAATTTCAAGTAGAAAAAAAACCTTATTTAGGTTCTATGGGAATATATATATTTAAAAGAAAAGTTTTAGAAACTCTGTTAAAAGAAGATCTAAGAGAAGACTTTGGAAAACATTTAATCCCAACTCAAATCAAAAGTGGGAAAACTGCAGCTTTTGTATATAAAGGCTATTGGGAAGATATTGGAACAATAAAATCTTATTTTGAAGCAAATTTAGCACTTAGTAATTTAAATCATGGTCTGCAAATATATGATGAAAAAAATCCTATATATACAAGAGCTCACCATTTACCTGGAGCCAGAATAAATACTAAACACTTGCAAGATTCTATTATTTGTGAAGGTTGTTTGATATATGCAGAAAAAATAGAAAATTCAATGATAGGTCTTAGAAGCACCATAAAAAAAGGATCTGTTTTGAAAAATTGTGTTCTGCTTGGTAATCCTTCTTATAGGTTAATCAATAAAAATATTAAATTACCTGATTATTTTGAAATTGGTGAAAATTGCATTTTAGAAAATTGTATTATCGATGAACAGGTAAAAATTGGAAATAATGTTAAATTAATAAATAAAAAAAAGTATTCAACTTATGATTCAAATGGTATATATGTAAGAGATAGCATTATTATTATAACTGCTGGGACTACTATAGCTGATAATTTTGAATTTTAATATGAATGTTTTTGTAATATCTGATCTTCATTTATCTTATTCAGTACCTGAAAAATCCATGGAATTTTTTGGAGATACTTGGAAAAACTATCATGAAAAAATAAAAACTAACTGGCTTAAAAAAATTAAAAAAGAAGATATAGTTTTAATTCCAGGAGATATTTGCTGGGCTATGAAATTAAAAGATGCCTTAGTTGATTTAGAAGAGATAAATAAATTGCCTGGCATTAAAATAATATTAAAAGGAAACCATGATTATTGGTGGGCTTCAAATGCTAAAATGATAAAAGCTCTTCCCCCTTCTATAAAATTTATTCAAAACAATTCAATCAATATAGGAGATGTTTCAATAGCAGGAAGTAGGCTTTGGGATACAAATGAATATAATTTTGATGAATATATTGATTTTAAGCATAATCCAAATAAAAAAGATCTAGAAGAAAAAATACAAAAAGAACTTCAAGAAAAAATCTTTTTAAAAGAATTAGAAAGATTGAAAAGCAGTCTATCTCAGATGAATAAAAATGCTAAAATAAAAATTGTAATGACACATTACCCTCCTATCTCTGCTACACTAAAAGATTCTAAAGTATCTAAAATTTTAGAAGAATTTAATGTAGATATTTGTGTATTTGGCCATCTTCATAGTGTTAAAAAAAATGCACTAAATTTTGGTATTAAAAATAAAATTAAATATATTTTTGCATCTTGTGATTATATAGATTTTGATCCTATTAAAATCTTATAAGTTAATTAAAAAAAAATACTTTGGTTTAGAAGATTTAATTTTAAAATATTTTTTTTAGGATAATAATTTTGAAAATTCTAAAAAATCCATATCATTTTTTTCTAAATTTGACTTAGGATCATTTTTATATCTTTTATTTAAAATCTGAGTAAGCTTTTTTTCTTTTTTTTCATTATCTAATCTTCCAAAAAAATCTATCGTTAATTTCATTAAATGTGAAAATTCTTCTTCTTTTGCTACATTTATTAAAGTCAGTTTTGAAAGTTTTATAAAAAGTTCACTATCTCCCACATCCACCATAAATTCTAAAATTCTAAATCCTAAATTAAGATCGAATTTTTCAAATAATCTGTTATAGATACTATTTAATATTTCATTGGATTTAGAAATATCTTCTTTTTCAAGTATCATAGCTTTTAAAAAATCGAACCAAATAATTTTAGTAATATAGGGATAAAAATTTTCTATTAATTCCTTTGCATATAAATCATTATCTGAATCTATTTGATCTTTAATATAATCATATAAAAAATTTTCAAAATCATGAGCTAAATATTTTGTAAAATCAATCATTGCCTCTTTTGGAGTAAGTCCAGAATCAACACTATCATCTAAAATAGTTTTTAGATTGGATAATAAATCCTGAAGAAGCTCATCGGATTCTAGAGTTTGATTATCATATAAAAAAATTTTATTATCTAATTCATCTGCAAAAATAGAAATACACTGTTTTTCAATTAATAATCTTTTAAATACTTCAAAAATAATTAAATAGATTCTATCTTTGATATCAATCTCATCGATATCATATGCTAAAATTTCTAAAAGTTCTTCTGGAGAATCTGCTTTTTTTGAATATTCTTTAAAAGAATTTTCATCTAAAAAAATATTTAATTTATGTAATTTTTTAAATAATTCACCACTAGAAAGATCTCTTAAATCTTCCACTTGCCAAGGTTTTACTTTGATTTTTGGATTATTAATCGAAGTAAATCTTAATAAATTATATAATGCTTTTGTTTTTATTTTCATAATTTAAACATTTAAAAACTGTTATTAACTATAATAATTTTATTTAGATATGAAGTCAAATAAGCTTTTTAGAAAAAAAAGAAACTTTTTATTAATAGAAGTTTTAATTTCTCTATTTTTAATAACTATTATGTTTGTTCCATTAATAAAAAATCCAATTTATTTTTTTAAATCACAAATAAAACAAATTGAACAGTTAGAATGCGAAAGGATTGCTGAAAATAGTTTTTTAGAGATTTATTTAAAATTGAAAAATCAAGATTTAATAAGCCTATCTCAAATCCCCCATTATTCAACAGAGGCTAAGAGCTTTTATTTAGAAAAAAGAGAAATAAATATAAATAATTTTATAAAAAAAGAAGTGCAAAGAAGTTATAAGATATCTTCTTCAGACAATAAAATCACAAAAGAAAATAAAGAGTATAAGTTATTAAAAATCAAAATATTACTAAAACTATCCGGTAAAAATGATCCCTATATTTATAAATATAAAATACTTACAGCTTCGCAAAATTCTTAAAATACAACCATAAATTATTAGTTAATAATAACTTACTGCTTATAAATATATGCTTTTATTTATAATTTAAAAAAAATGTCATAATTATTATTACTAATTAATTATTAAGATAATGCCTAGAATTATTTATAATCCTTATTACAAAAAAACCCTAACCTTTAAATATTTCTTCATTGCTGATATAATAGTCTTCAAAAAATTTATTTAAGTTCTCTTTATGTATTTAAAAAAAAGATTTTTCTTTTTAATTGAAGTTATTATAGCTCTTTTTTTAGCAGCTATTTTAATAACTATGCTTTTTAGCTTTTTTGCAAATGTTACTAAAATAGAAAGAGATGTAGAAAAAGCCAAACATGTAGCATTTCAAAATGAAAATCTTCAAATTAGACTCAATCAAATATTTTCTGAAATAAAATTAAATAGTGAAAATTTTTATTTGGATGATCAAAAAGCTTTAAATTTTATCTTCGATAATGGAATTGATCCTATTTCAGAATATAGCGATGAAATTTTTGGAAAAATTTCCCTTGATAAAGATCAAAATTTAAATCTTTTTTTATATCCTAATGAAAAAATAGATGTTCCTAGAAAAGAGATTCTTTTTAAAAATGTAAAAAAAATAGAGTATAAATTTCTATATAAAAAAGATGATAAAATAAAAATAGAAAAAAGTTTTGCTTCAAAAGATCTTTATTGGCACTATAATTGGCCAAATGAAATAAAGAAAGTGCCTATTTGTATTTGTATAAAAATAAACGATGATATCGATTTTAGTTTTTTTATTGCAGCAAACCCATATAATGCTATAGAGCTAAAAAAATAAAATTATGAATATTTTACCTCTTATCATCTCTTTAATTTTAATTTTTTCCTTTTTTACAAATGTTCTTTTTGTAAAAAATAAAAATAGCACGTTAATTTCTATATCTTACAGTGGATATATGAAAGCTAAAAGAGATGCTATGAACAATTATCAAAAAGAACTTTACAATTTAGTTGATGGAAAAACAAAAAAAAATATAAATGTAAATAATAATAGAATTTTATCAAATTCTGAAAATAATAAAACAAGAATTCCAAGTCCCCTAAACGCAAAAATTAATATAACCTCTCTTTTTATTGATAATAATCAAGATTTATATAATTTATTAAAGAATTTAATAAAAAATTTATACCAAGATCAAAATTTTTATAAAAAAAATTTAGAGGTATATCTTTTAAATAATTTAATTGATGAAGCTAAGCTATTTTTAAAAGATGAAAAAAATTCAATTATTGACCTTAGTTTAGCTAAATTAAAATTAAAAGATGAAAATTTACAAAATATTTTTTATAAAATTTTAAAGGGCACTAAATTTTATGATTCTAAAAATAATATTGGATTTCCCTCTATATTAGATTATATAGAAATTAGATCTCATAAAAATGTAAACGTTCCAATAATTGATGCTAGTTTTGAAGTTTTAAGTATAATTTTCAATGAAAAAATAGCTAATGATATTTTAGAAAAACAAAAAGTTTATCCAGTGAAAAATTTATACAAAGAAGACGTAATAAATTTAGCTAGTAGATCTGGTTTTAAAGCTAAAGATAGTCATTTAAGATATTTAGATTTTTCAAATAGTAATTTCAATCCAAATAAAATAATTGTTGGTATAGATATTAATAGTGGAATAAAAGTCCAAAAAAAATTAATTAAATAGAAGAATAAAAATTTTCACACCCATCTTGAGTTATGTGGATAATATCTTCATATCTAACCCCTCCTAAATTTGGGATATAAAGCCCCGGCTCTATTGTTATAACCATACTTTTTTTCAGTATAACATCTTTATCTAAACCATCTTTAGAAACTTTAGGGAATTCATGGATGTCAAGTCCTACTCCATGTCCTAGTCCATGGATAAAAAGATCTTCAACATTATTTTCAATAAATACTTTTCTAGCTTCAATATCTAACGCTCTTATACTTACTCCAGGTTTACATATAGAAATAGCTTTTAGTTGAGCTTTTTTTGTAATATTATATATTTCTTCTAATTTAGGGTCAGGGTTCCCAAAAAAAATAACTCTTGTAAAATCAGAGCAGTAATTCTCATATACAACTCCTAAATCCAATAAAATAATATCATTTAACTTAAGCTTTGTATTGCTTATTCTATGATGTGGAATGGCACTATTTTTACCGAATGCTACTATTGGATCAAAAGATAATTTTTCAGCAAAATTTTGCCTTACAAAAATTTCAAAATCCAAAGCTAAATCTTTTTCCGTCATATTTTCTTTCAGAGAATTACAAAGATGTTTAAATCCTTCCCAAGTAATAGAAGCTGCTTTTTTCATGATATTAATTTCATCTATATCTTTAATAGCTCTAAGATCATAAATTGGATTTTTTGTTGCGATTATCTCTATATTTATATCTCGTTTTATTTCATTTAAAAATTGTTTTAATTTTTCAAAAGACTCAATTGTAAACTTTGTATTATCAACAGCTAAAATATTTTTATTCTGTAAATTTTTTTTCAAAAATTCAAATACTTTATTTTTAGAAAATATTTCAACTTTCATAGATGAAATATTCCTAATCCCTTCAAAATATCTGTTATCTGTAAAAAGTATAGATTCATTTTTTGAAATTATTATTTTTCCAAAAGATATTTTTAACCCTGTTAAATACAAAATAGATGTTTGATCATCTAAAAGAAAAAAATCTATATCATTTTCTTTTAATTTATTTTGAAATTTTTCTATTCTACTTTTAAAATTCATAAATTTATTTTAGATAAAAATAATTTTTCTATTTCT
>JAAKFI010000020.1 GCA_011065125.1 Candidatus Anoxychlamydiales bacterium
ATAGTAACTTAATACAACTTTTAACAATTAAAAATTTTATTCTTAAATAATTATGGAAATTAACAGAAAATATATACTCAATTTTATTGCTGGCGGAACAGTTACCATGGCTGCTTATTGCGCATCTGCAGCTTTAGCAAGCTCAGCTCGTGTAATATTTAATAAATCTACAACAATTCCTGAAACAGATCTTACAAGTATTATAGATGCTCCTATTAGAATTTTATCAGCAACAGCTCTTGCTGTTGGCTTACAATTAACAACAAAATTTATTGGAAGGAAAATTACTAAAATAAATCCTGATAATGCTAATACATACGGCTCTGCCGCTTCTATAGCGCCTAGCGCTTTAATTCATTATGGAATAAGTGTTTTAATAACAAAAAGATATGAAGATGAGATATATTCAACTTTGGTTACTTCACTCTTTGTAATATTGGCAACTCTTACAACACATACTTTATATAATAGATTTACTAAAAAAAATAATTTACCCCCTGCTCAAACTGCAGTATCACCTGCTTAAATATTTTTTTTAATAAATAATATCTTTAAATTAAACTAATTATTGTTAATTCATTTTAAAGACAGATTTTTTTTATACTATATGCGATTAACTTATTAAGATATGTTTATGGCTATTGTAAAATCAACATCATCAACTGTTTTTAAAAAAAATATTAATCCATCAAAAAATTAATGTCTAAAGTTTTTATGAATTTATATTTTTTAGCTGGTAGTAAATCACATGAATATGAAGCTGATAAGTATGGAATGCATTTAATGGATAAAAGTAAATACAATCCAAAAGCTGCCCTATATCTTCAAGAAGTATTTATGAAAATCACTCCAAAAAAACCAACATTTCAACAAAATGTTTTTAATTTCATAAGCACCCACCCGTCTTCTAACAATAGATTCATAAAAAACCAAGAGACTTTAGAAGAAATACAAACTCAAAAACAATCAGTTTAAGATTTATTATTTTTGATAATTCATAAATTAATTTTATGTTTGCTTTTAAGGTTGCATTTTGAGCATTTATTTTCAATTTTAGAATCTTTATAAAACTTTTTTATAATTGAAAAAACAGATAGACCAACTATTAAAATTATAATAAAAAATTCCATTAATTAAACCCCAACAATGTTCCTATTTGGTAAACCACAAAAGTTAAAATATAAGCTAAAAAAGTAAGTGAAAAAAATTGAACAAATGCTAGCGTATATGATTTTAACTCTTTTCTTGTAGCTGCAATTGTTGCTATGCATGGAGAGCTTACTAATATAAAAAGCATTATACAAAAAGCTTGAAGATTTGAATAATCATTTTTTAACTGTTTTTGTAAATCATCATAGTTTTTAGTTTCATTATTTGTTGAGTAAATTACACCTATTTGAGCAATAAACACCTCTTTTGCAACAAAAGATGAAATTAAAGATGTATTTATCCTCCAATCAAATCCAAGAGGTTTAAAAATAGGATCTAATTTCTTTCCAATTTTTTCAATATATGTTGTAGCTTCAGTTTCATTATTTAAATTTTTAGGAAATGATGTTAAAGCCCAAATAATTATTGAAAAAGCAACAATTATAGTTCCTGCATTTTTAATATAATCTTTTGCTCTACCCAACATTTGTATAAAAACTACTTTTGTTGATGGAATCAAAAGTTTTGGCATTTCCATAATGAAAGAAGTTTTTTTCTTCTTGAAAAAAGCAATATTTAAAAACTTTATAAGTATAATAGCTAAAACAATACCTATCAAATAAAGTAAAAATAAAACAAGGGGTTGATATTTTTTTTCAAAAAAAGCTGGAATAAACATAGAAAAAACAACAAGCTTTGCGCTGCAAGAAATTAATGGAAGAGCAAATATAGTAATTATTTTATCTTTTTTTGAATCTAAAGTTCTTGTTGCAAGCATTGCTGGAACACTGCAACCAAATCCAATTATCAAAGGAATAATACTTTTTCCATTAAGACCTATTTTATACATTAACTTATCTAGAACAAAAACAGCTCTTGTCATATAACCACTTTCTTCTAAAATTGAAATACTAAAAAAAAGAAGCATTATGTTTGGTAAAAACATAATAACGCTTCCAACTCCTGATATAATTCCATCTAAAACAAGAGATCTTAAGTTTGTATAAAATGTTTCAGGCCATATATTTGATATGCTTTTATTTATAATAGAAAAACTATTTTCAATAATTTTTGTAGGTATTTCTGATAGTGAAAATGTTATTTGAAATATCAAATACATAACTAATAAAAAAATTATTGGTCCTAAAAATTTATTAGTTAAAACATCATCTAATTTTTCTAAAAATTTATTTTTATTTGGTTTGTTATTATTTATTATCTCTTTAATAAATAAGTTAATATATTCATTTCTTTTTTTCGTAAGAGTAAGATTTATTGGATCATTGTTTTTATTATTTATTTTACTCCAAATCACCTCTAAAAATTTATTAGAATTTAAATTCAGTTCTTTTAAAGTTGTTTCATCTTTTTCTAATAATTTTACAGCATAAAATCTTTTTAAATCTTTTTTATATTTATCTTCTAAAATATCAGATATTTCATCTAAATGTCTTTCTATGTCATCTGAATAATTGATAATCTTTCTATTAACTTCTTTTTTTGATGTGTGATTTTCAATAATTTTTTTAAAAAGCGTATCAAAATTATTTTTTTTAATAGCTACTATTGGAACAACATCTACATTTAATATTTTTTTTAATTTTTCAATATCTATTTCTTGATTTGTTTTTTTTGCAATATCACTCATGTTGAGCGCTATAATTACTTTGCAATTTAATTCAAGAAGTTGCGTTGTTAAAAAAAGTGATTTTTTTAAATTAGATGCATCTATGACATTTATAATAACATCTATTTCTTCATTTAAAATATGGTTTCTAGCAACTGTTTCTTCCTCACTAACGGGATTAAATGAATATAATCCTGGTAAATCTATTATATGTAGATTTTCATCATTAATTTTTTTTATTCCTATTTTTTTCTCTACAGTAACCCCAGAGTAATTTCCAGTTTTTTGATTGAAATTAGTGATTTGATTAAAAAGAGTTGTTTTTCCAGAGTTTGGATTACCAACTAAAGCAACTTTAATCTTATTTTCTAACATATAATAACTTCTATATTTTTAGCTAAATTTTGATTTATCAAAAATTTAGAACTATCGATTTCAATTATTACAGTTCCAAAATGGTTTTTTAGAACTTTGATAATAGATCCACAATTTATTCCGAATTCACAAAGTCTTATATTAATTAAATTAGATTCATTAATTTTTATAACCTTTACAAAGCATTTATTTTTTATATCATTTAATTTCATATAATTAACATACGATTAACCTATAGATAATACTAAAAACAGGCATTGTTATACAAGATCAAATATTTCATAAAAAGAACAACCGGAAATAATTTTTTATTTGATACAATATAAAATAAAAATTATTATGTGTATTATATATTTTAACACCTAACCTAAGGATCTAATATGGCAAAAGGCACAATTAAATGGTTCGATCAAGAAAAACATTACGGGTTTATTACTCCAGATGATAAAAATGAAAAAGATATCTTTTTTCATCAAAGTTCTCTTAAAAATTTAGATCAAAATATAGATAAAGGCCAAATGGTTGAATATAGTGAAAAAATGACTGAAAGAGGCTCACAAGCTGATGAAGTTATAATTTTAAATGAAGGGAGTTAATGGATTTTTTTTCTATTTTCAAAAACTTTACCACCTTAAATTTTTTAGCATACGCAGGACTCTTATTTTTAATATCACAAGCTTTTGGGAGGATTGCAAATTATTTTAAATCCCCTCATATAATAGGTTATTTATTATCAGGTATATTATTTGGTCCTTACGTTTTAAATCTTTTTTCTAAGGAATTAATTTACAATGATTTGGCTATAATAACAGATATAACTCTTTCTATTATTGCTTTTTCAATTGGAGGCTCTTTAAAAATAAAAATTTTAAAAAAATATGATAAATCAATTTTATTTATAACAATATTTCAAGCTATAGGAGCTTTTTTATTTGTTTTTATATTTTCTATGATTTTTTTACCTTTCATCACTAATACAAATGAAGCAAATAATGGTTTTATAAAAACTTTTTTACCTATTTCTTTAATTTTAGGTTCTGTATCAATTGCAACAGCCCCAGCTGCTATTTTATCAATATTACATGAATATAAAGCAAAAAAAGGATCTTTTAGTAATGTCTTACTTGGAATCGTCTCCTTAGACGATGTAATTGCTTTAATTTTTTATTCTTTTACTTTAGTTATAGCTAAAAATTTAGTAAAAGGTGAAAGTTTTGCTTTTTCAAGCGCTTTTATATCTCCTCTATTAACTATATTATTTTCTCTGTTTCTTGGTATACTAGTAGGATTTTTAATCAAATTGATTATTAAGTTCTTTAAACCTAAAGATATGCTACTCGGAATTGTTTTAGGTTCTATTTTATTAACTGGAGGAATTGCGTTATCTTTTAATATTTCTCCACTTTTATCAAATATGGTTCTTGGTTTTTTTGTACAAACTTTTATATCTCATGACAAAGCAAATGAAGCCTTTGATGTAATAGAATCAATAGAAGAACCTATTTTCGGTCTGTTTTTCTTAATTGCAGGAGCTTTTTTAAATATATCTTTTGTTTTTAAAGCCTCAATTTTAACACTGATCATTTTAAGCTTTAGATTTTTAGGAAAATACAGTGGTAGCTATTACGGTGCATATCTATCTAATTCTAAAAAGTCTATAAAAAAATATATTGGTCTATCTCTATTTCCATCAGCAGGTATTGCAATAGGTCTTATATTAGAAGCTGAAATAATCTTTTCTCCTATTATCCCTTTTTTAAGTGCGCTTATGGTAAATGCCGTAATCGGACAAATTTTGATTAATGAGCTGATTTCCCCATATTTTGTAAGATATTCTTTAAAAAAAGCAAAAGAGATATAACCACAAATTACTGTCTATAAATCTCTTAATTTTTTTTATATTTTTCTTTTGACAAGACCTATAATTTACATATAAAATTAACTTCAGGGAAGGAAAACAAATCAAGGAAACCTTATGGCAACCAATCCTAAAAGCACAGATCATGAATGGCTTAAATCAAAAATATATCAGTTAGAAGAAGAATTTAGATGGTGTGCTATGCATCCAAACGATGTTTCAAAAGTTGGAATGGAACAGTTAAAACAAGCAATTGATGAGCTATATAATCATATTCTAAAAGTTGGTGGAAAATTTTTAGAGCATTTTAATCATTTCAAATCTCAATTTGAATATGCCCTTGAAAATTTTGAGAGTATAAAACCTTCTCAATTCCAACAATTTGAAGATTTGATTCAGGTAATAATTAAAGATTTATAAAATAAAAGAGGTAAATTATGGCAATAGAGCCTTCAATTCCAGACTACAAAAGAGATATTTTAAAATGTCTCTTAGATTTTAAAGAAGAGTTTAACTATCTTTTAAAACACCCAAATAGATTATCTACTGAAAAAATTAAAGATTTTAAAGGTGGAATCAAAAATTTAAAAAGATTATCTCTAATTTTACAAGATGATGAGTTTCAAAGAAAAATGGATAGATTTTTTATTTTAATTAATAATTTATCTAATGATTTTGAAACTATTAAAAGAGATGATTTAGATTTAATTTTTGAGAGATTAAATAACTTAATAAAACATTTAGAATAAATATGTTAAATAAAGAAAAAAATCTTTTAGATGCTTTTTTAGATCTACTTGAAAAAAAAGTAATTAATATCATAAATGATTTTTCTAATATCGATATGGATAATTTAGAAGAACTAAGAGATAGTGTTTTTGAAAATAAAGACAATGCTAAACAAATTTCTAAAAGTTTTTTAAAAAACTTTGAAATATTTGAAAAAAAATTCACTCATTTTGTTGATAATTTTAAAAATATATCTCTTATCAAAACAGAAGAATCCTTAGAAGATTTTTCAAATAATATTCAAATGCTTAAAAAAGAGTTATTTAACAATTAATTTGATTTATATTTTTTTAATATTTTCGGTATCTGCTTTGGCTCTACTTTTGAATAGATATCGTCTCCAATCTTTAAAACTGGAGCCATAGCGCACATACCAAGACATCTAGTCTCAAGAAGAGTAAACATTTTATCTTCAGTTGTAGCGCCAAGCGCAATGTTTAACTCTTCTTTTAATTTATTTATAACTTTTTCAGCTCCCTTAACAAAACATGCAGTACCCATACAAACTGAAATTACATATTTACCCTTAGGCTTCAAAGAAAAGTAGTGATAAAAAGAAGCAACGCCAGATATTTTAGATGAAGGTATGTCCATTAAATAAGCAATAGCTTGCAGGTTTTCCATTGATAAATAACTGTATTTTTCTTGTACTTTGTGTAAAATGGCTATTAAATAAGAATTGGGATACTCTTTTTTCATACATTCATCTATAAAAGCTACAATATCTTTATCTAATGTTTTTCTAGCTTTTGCTATAATTTCATCTTTTGGACTAATATTGCTTTTCATTAGTTTACCCCCCTTGGGTATCTTGCATGATAGTGAGTATGTAATATTTTATGAGCTATATCACTTCCTGGATATTTTAAAAATTCTTCATAAACTTTTAAAATAGATGGGTTTTTATGAGATACTCTAAATTTTTTATTTTGATCTATTGAATACAGAGCTTGTGCTCTTTTAGCAAAAAGAGTTTTATCTAAAGTATGATATCCTTTAGGTGGATACGGTTGTCCGCCACCTCCGATACAACCTCCAGGACAGGCCATTATCTCTATTAAGTGATACTGTTTTTCTTTTTTCAATACTTTTTCTAATATTTTTTTTCCATTAGTAAGACCATTTGCTACAGCTATATTAATTTTTTTACCATTAATATCTATTTCTCTTTCTATAAGCCCTTCTACAGCTCTCACTTCTTTAAATTCTACATTTTCTAAGCTTTTACCAGTAATTTCTTCATAAGCTGTTCTAAGAGCTGCTTCCATTACACCTCCTGTTGTTCCAAAAATATCTCCCCCACCTGTAGACTCCCCAAGTGGATCATCAAAATCTGAATCTTCTAGAGATTTAAAATCAATACCATAACTTTTAATCATCCAATTAAGTTCTCTGGTTGTTAAAACAGCATCTGTAATCGGCATATTATCTATGATATGCTCAGGTCTTTGTATTTCAAACTTTTTAGCAACACATGGCATGATAGATACCATAAAGATATCTTTTGGATCTTTGTTAATTTTTTTTGCGTAATACGTTTTACTAAGAGCTGATACCATACCCATTGGAGATCTACATGTTGATGCATTTGGAATAAGCTCTGGATAAAATTTTTCCATATAACTTATCCATCCAGGAGAACATGATGTTAAAAGTGGTAGATTTTCATTAGTTTTAAGTCTATGAATTAATTCATTAGCCTCTTCTACAATTGTCATATCAGCGCCAAAACTAGTATCAAAAATAGCATCAAACCCAAGTTTCTTTAAAGCTGTTACCATTTTCCCAGTGCATGGCGTCCCCACCTCAAAACCAAAATCTTCACCCATAGCAGCTCTAATTGAAGGAGCTGTTTGCACTATTACATGTTTAGTAGGATCGTTTAGAGCTTCCCATACCTTATCAGTATGTCTTTTTTCAACAAAAGCAGCTGTTGGACATACGTTTATACATTGCCCACATTGAATACATACAGAATCATCCATCTTAGATCCATCAAAAGGGGTAACTACTGTATTAAACCCTCTATAATGCTGCTCTAAATTACATACTCCTTGAACTTCAGCACATACCCTTACACATCTTTTACATAAAATACATTTCTCAGCGTTTCTTACAACAGATGCCGAGCTATCTTCTAACTTATGCCTTTTTCTTTTACCTTCGAATAATCTTTCCCTTACCCCTAATGTATACGCTAAATTTTGAAGTTCGCAATTTCCGTCTCTTTCACATGTTTGGCAATCTTTTGGATGGTTATCTAAAATAAGCTCAATAATATCTCTTCTTGCTTTTCGGATTTCAACAGAATTTGTAAGTATTTCCATTCCCTCTGATATATTATGAGCACATGATGTTATAAAATAATCAAATCCCTTAACTTGTACTATACATACTCTACAAGAGCCTTCTACGCTTAAATCAGGATGATAACAAAGTCTTGGGATATTTATTCCAATCTTTTCAGCAGCTTTCATAATAGTTGTGTTTTCTTCAACTTCAAGTTCTTTATCGTCTATTTTAATTTTAACTTTTTTCATTTATTTTCCCTTATAATCTTTTAACAGCATCAAAATTACATACATCAAAGCATTTGCCACATTTTATACATTTATCTTGATGTATGTAATGCACTTTCCTAACTTCTCCATCTATACATGGAACAGGACAATTTCTAGCACACATAGTACATCCTGTACATTTTTTAGGATCTATTTCATAGTGAAGTAATGCCTGGCAACTTTTAGAAGGACATTTTTTATCTCTTATATGAGCTATATATTCATCTTCAAAATACTCAATAGTGCTAAGTACAGGGTTAGGACAGGCTCTACCAAGCCCACAAAGTGACGCTTTTTGCATTAGTTTTCCAAGCCTTTTCAGCTTATCTAAATCCTCCATTTCACCATTACCTTTGACAATCCTTTCCAAGATTTCAAGCATTCTAACTGTTCCCTCTCTACATGGTGTGCATTTACCACAAGATTCATCTTGTGAAAATGCCATAAAAAATTTAGCAATTCCTACCATACAATCATCTTCATCTAAAACAATTAATCCCCCGCTACCCATTATAGATCCAATTTTTTGTAAATCTTCGTAATCTACTTTAGTTTCCATCTTATCTATTGGAATGCATCCACCAGCAGGTCCTCCTGTTTGAATAGCTTTAATTTTTTTATTATCAGCTACACCACCACATATATCAAAAACTATCTTACTCAATGAAGTTCCCATTGGAACTTCTACAAGACCTGTATGTTTTACTTTACCAGAAACTGCAAAAACCTTGGTTCCTGCACTTTTATTAGTTCCTATTTTTTTAAATTCATCAGCTCCAATTGAAAAAATAACAGGAAGATTAGCAAGCGTTTCGACATTATTAATTATTGTAGGTTTTCCAAAAAGTCCTTTTTCAGCAGGAAAAGGAGGTCTAACTCTAGGCTGTCCTCTTTCTCCTTCAATAGAGTGAATTAAAGCAGTCTCTTCTCCACATACAAAGGCTCCGGCTCCAAGTCTTATCTCTAAATCAAAACTAAAATTTGATCCTAAAATATTTTTTCCAAGAAGGTTATTTTTTTTAGCTATTTCTATTGCTTTTTCTATTCTCTCAACAGCTAGTGGATACTCTGCTCTAATATAAAAAAAACCTTTTTGAGCTCCTATAGCAAAACCTGCTATTATCATACCTTCAATTATACTAAAAGGATCAGATTCCAACATAGATCTATCCATAAAAGCTCCAGGGTCGCCTTCATCAGCATTGCAGATCATGTATCTTGTCTTTTCTTTTTGATTTTTAATATAACTCCATTTCTTACCTGTTGGAAATCCAGCTCCTCCTCTACCCCGAAGATTAGACTTTATAGTCTCTTCTATCGTCCAAGAAGGATCATTTTTTTCAAGCACATTAAAAAGAGCTGTAAATCCTTGATGATTTATATACTCATAAATATCAAGGGGCTCTATAAGACCACTATTTCTAAGCGCTATTCTAGTTTGCATAGAATAAAATGGTATATCACCATAAATCTTAAAAAAATCTTTTGTAATTGGATGTTCCATTAATTCTTTTTGAGCTAAATTTTTTTCTTTTTTACTCTCTAAATTTTTTTCAAGTTCTGTTGATAAAAAATATTTTTCTATTGGTTCTTTATTTATGATATGTGATTCAAAAATTTCTTTAATAATTTTTGGATTTACATTTTTATATGTAATTAAATGATTACCTTTTTCTTTGATTGATACTATAGGTTCTAAAGAACATCTTCCAGTACATCCTACATGCTTTAAGACAATGTCATCTCTTTTATTATCTTTGATTAAATTTTGTAATTCTTCGAATACCTTATTTGAACCAGAGGCTATTTCACAAGTAGCAGACCCAATTTGAATTACTATTTTTTCATCTAGTTTTTTTTCTAATCTTTTTTTATTAGCTAGATCTTTTAGCTTTTCAAAACTTTCTAAAATCACACTCACATTTTACTCCTGATAATACTTACAATTATTAGTTTTATCAGATTCAAGAATTTATTTGATTAAAAAAAATAAAAAAAAGTTGGAAAATTATTTTTCCAACTTTTTTAGTTTGTAGTTTTTCGAGTTTTATTTTTTAATGATGTCCACCTAACTATTTAGAATGAGGTCGTCTTGGAGAAGCTCTTTGACCAGTTCTATCACCCACTACTTGAGAAACAGCTAATTCACCCATACCAGCTGCTTGTGCTTCTCTTACATCAAGATTGTCAGTCTTTAATAAGTCGCGCATTTCACGACTTCCAGGTTTTCTTTGTCCAAATTGCGGATGCTCCTCTAATAAACCCTCTGCTTCACGCATAGAATCTGTCAAAAGTTTTGGCCTCTTAGTTGGTTCAACTGCCTTTTTAGCTGCATTAAGTAAGCGAGAAAGAATATTTCTATGTAAATGTAATCTATTTAACAATCTTTGTTTTGGTTCAACTGGCAGGTAAGGTTTTGCTACCTCTGCAACTTTATGACAAATTCGGCTTAAACCTCCATTAGCTAAATAATCTACAACAGGTGCAGCTACAACTGCAGCTACCAAATACTCATTATCCATATAATGATGAGCTGCATAACCAGCTGCTGCTGCTGCTGCATGTCGTCCAGCTGCAAAAGCTTGTTCTTTTATATCTTGCTCCCCATTTTTAAAAGCATCCACAGTTTCTAAACCATATGCTAATCCATAAACTGCATCTTTTACTACACACACCCCTTGGAATATGTCACCGAATCTACTGTATTGAATTACTCCACCTAAAGCTGCTTTAGCAACAGCGGAAGTTGCAGAAGCTGCTCCAGAAGCCCTTTCTTTAATTCCTTCTGGAATATAGTATGCTCCTGCATTTACAGCATCAGATGCTAATTGCATAACTTTAAAACCTGGCAGGGCTACATCTTTTAAACTAAAACCTGATAAATAACTTGTCATATTTTTATTCCTATATTTTTTATTTTTATATTTTTATATTTTTTATTGTCCTCTTCTATATAAGATTTCATCCAAAGCAGTATTTGCTGCAGCTGATTCTATCCAACTACCTGTAAACCATGGAAACCATCCTTGTTTTGGTTTATCTAATGCTGTTGCTTCAGGAGTCGTAGAAGTTGCCATATCTTGAGTTGTGTTACCTGCTTCACATGTTTCACTTATAATAGCAGGACTAAGAACCTGATCTTCACCCAATACAGTCGTTAATATCCCTCTAAATGCTCCAGCCGTTCCTTCCCAAACACTTTGTCCTAAAGATTTTGAAAGTAGATCTTCAGGAGGTCTCATAGATGCCGATCCAGTAGCGCTTGTATTACCCGCATCACATGTTCCTGTAGGATCAAGATCCATTGATTCCAAAGCTTGTTCTCTTTCGGTTCCCTTCTCTTCCCATCCTAGCCAGTCGAATACTGATCCCATGATAGTTTTAGGAGGCTCAACACAAGGTGATTCCTCAGGTGACATTGTTAAATAGTCTACATTCCAAGGCGAAAAAAGTCCAGTAGATGGCAATTGAGTGTCATCAGAAACAGTCGAAGTTAAAGGCGAACTAGACGCTAAAGAAATTGAAACGGGATTAAATTGACCGCATTGAGGATTATCTGCTGGACATAAAGCTGGATATGGTTGAGGACTTGAAGCCGGCATAGCCATCAAAAGTCCTAATGGTGGAGCCGTTATAATCATAACAACTGCTCCTGCAACTAAAGCATATTTCCCTATGGTCCAAGCATAACTTGCAACTTTTTTTGCTGTTTCCCATTTAGTAGATTCTTCTTTAACTTTAGGTTCTTCTTTAACTTTAAAACCCTCTAAGACTTCTTTTTTCTCTTCTGAAATATCTTCATTTTCCTCTATTAATCCATCTATTAAAAAATCAATCGGTTTTTGTGTATGTCCATCTTCAACATATAGGGGAACAATTGCATCTCTAAAAAAGTCTTCTAATTCTTCTGGTGTTTTTTCAGAGTCATTAATTAATTTACGTAATTGTTCATCAAGTAACTCTTCATCAACTTCTGTATATTCAACAACACTTTCTTTTGCTGATAAGCCGTCTAATTCTGAGGGAGTTACGTCTTTTACTTCTCCTGTTTCTTGTACTTCATCTTTTTCTTTAGGTGCTTCTGTACGCTCTCCATCGTCTTTATCATCTTTGGATAAAGCCTCAACTTTTCTATTTCTGTCCCAATAATAAGCTACTCCATACGCTACTCCACAAACTATTCCAGGAATTACTGTTATTATACCTAAAACTATCTTTGTATATTTCGATGCCTTTGTTTCTTCTTTACTAAAAACTGCGTAATAAACTCGATCTCTATAATATGTATCAACATTATCACCCGATGTTCTTTCTATACTCATAATTTTTATCCGAATTATATTATTAATTAATTAACAATTATTGTATCACATTAATATTTAATTGTTAATTATTAAAATATTAATTATTAAGTCTGTAAAAAAAATATTAATTAATCATAAAAATGATATATTATATATATTAATTAAAAATTAAATACTATGAAAAAAAATTTTAATATATCCTCTTTAATTTAAAAAAAAATCTTTACAAAATCCCTTAAAAATAGAGGGAAATTCCATGTAAACAGCTAATAAATTGAATGAAGATATTTTAGTAGTTGATAGAGCTATTGAAGATTTAGATAAAAAAAATGTCATCCCATTATAAATCAAGAGTTTACGGTAAAAAGAGTAAGAATCATTAATAAAGATTTTTCTTAATACTTGAAAATCAAGACATTATATCTATTTTTTTTATTAAACTCTTAAGGCTTTTTGATTTTTTATCTATATTTTTAAAAGGATCTTTTTTTCTTTTATAGATATTTTTTATGTTAAAAGCCCTTGAGCTTTTTAATTTTTTAAGTTCGCTAAATTCAATAGGTGTTGCAATAGGAGCATTTTCTATTGCTCTAATAGAATATGGAGCAATTGTAGTTTGAGCAAAAGAATTTCTTAAATAATCAATAAAAATTTTATTTTTTCTTTTACTCTTCAAAGTCTCTATTGTATATTTTTTAGGGTATCTGTTAACTAAAATTTTAGCTATTTTCTTTGCAAAAGCTCTTATTACTTCAAAGTCAAACTCTGCTTTTATTGGAACTATAACATGTAATCCTTTAGATCCTGTAGTCATAAAAAAAGATGGAAGTTTAAGTTCATCTAATAATTTTTTTAGATCATTAGCAGCTTCAATAATATATGAGAAACTTTTATTACTTGGATCTAAATCAAAAATCAACCTATCTGGTTTATTTAAATTATTTTTTTTTGATAAAAACACATGAAGTTCTATTGCTTGATTTGCTAAATATAAAAGTGAATCTTTATCATTGCATATAGCCATTGAAATTGGTTTTTTATCTATTCTTGAAACTTTAATAGTTTTAAACCATTTTGGATAGTAATCTAACACTTTTTTCTGAAAAAACATTTTTTTATCAATTCCATTTGGAAATCTATTTTGAGAAATTGGCCTATCTTTAATTAAAGAAAGCATTTTTTTATAAATATATTCATAGTATTTACAAAAATCTTCTTTTGTAATTTTTGATTTAGGAAATAATATTTTATCTTTATTTGTAATATCTATTTTCATTTTTCTTTAATTACTCTCTTAATTGATTTATCACTTCGTAAACCTAAAAATCTAGGGTGGCGAAGCTTATTAGCTCTTGTCCACTCAGTAAAGGCTATCTCAGCTATGTATTTTGGTTTTATTAAAACAAAATCTTTTTCTTTAATTTCATTTTCTAAATTACTATTTTTCAAAATAGAAAGAATTTTTATTTTTTTTGAAAAAGTTTTTAAAAAATCAGTATCAAATCCAGTTCCAACTTTTCCAGCATAATTTAGTTTTTTATCATCATAGTATCCTAGTAATAAAGCTCCAAATCCTACTCTTGATCTTTTGGGAGAGGTGTATCCTATAATTATAAATTCTTGGCCTTTAGAACATTTGAATTTAAGCCAATTTCTTGATCTTTTAGATATATATTTTGAATCTTTTTTCTTGGCTATTACTCCTTCTTTTTTTTCTTTGCACATTTTTTTAAAAAGCTTTATCCCCTCTTTTAGAACATGCTTGCTATACCTTATTTTTTTAGAAAATTTTAACTTTTTTTTAAGTATTTCTTTTCTTTTTATTAATGGATCTTCTCTTAAATCAAATTTATCGAAATACAAAAGATCAAATATATATATAAATATATCTACCTTTTCTTTTTTTATTCTTTGAAGTTTAGAAAAAGAAGTTACATTTTTATCAAAAGCTACAATCTCACAATCTGCAATATAATCTTTAGTTTTTAACTTTTCTAACTCTTTTACTAAGGATGAAAATCTATTATTTAATTTATTTTTATTTCTTGAATATAGAATTACTTTATTATTTTTTTTATGAATAATAGCTCTTATCCCATCAAATTTTTCCTCATATAACCAATTAGAATCTGAAAAATATTTTTCTGTTAAAGTAGCTAACATCGGAGATATAATTTTTTTTTGTTTTTTTTCAATCATCTTTTTTTCATTTTTATAATTAACCAGCTTTTTTTATCTTTGAAATTTATAAGAGCATAAGGCCCATTTAATTTTTTACCTTTTAAAAAAAATTCAATTTGTCCTGATTTAAAACATTTACTCATTGGGATAATTTTCCCATTTTTATCCTTTTTTATATTTTCATAGGTTCCTTTGTCTACTATTTTAACGCTCCCAGCTCCATAGTTCCCTTTTGGTATTATGCCTTCAAATTTAGCATATTCCATTGGATGATCTTCAGTTAACATTGCAAGTCTTTTTACTTTGGTCGTTTTAGGAATGTTTTTAGGAATAGCCCATGATTTTAAAACACCTTTTATCTCTATTCTAAAATCATAATGTAGATGCGTTGCATTGTGCTTTTGTAAAACAAAAATAGGTTGTTTTTTTGCTTTATTTTTTTTTCTGTCTATTGGCTCTTTACTAAGCTTAAATTTTCTTTTTTTTCTATAACTTACTAAACTCATATATTACCTCATATTTTTCAAATAGCATAATTCGAGTTTTTTAAAACAGCCAATATCAAAAAAAACATCTGATTTATCTGAGATTTAAGGATTAAACAATTTATAATTAGTAGTTTAATATATCTATAGCCAATTTATAACTTTGATTTACAAATCATCTATTAAACCTAAAAAAAATATATCTTAGATATTTTTTAATTGTTTCAAATTCATTTTCATGTAAGTGTAAAAATAAAAAAAACAATCAAAAAAAATGAGTGAATTAGTAAAAGAATTTCAAGATATAAGAATGGAAGATGTTTCAATAGTTGGTGGAAAAAATGCTTCTTTAGGAGAGATGATTTATTCTCTATCAAAACAAGGGATTAATATTCCAGATGGTTTTGCTAGCACCTCTAAAGGTTTTTTGCTTTTTATAGAAAAAAATGATTTAAAAGGTTTTATAACTAGTGAAATTAAAAAATTCCAAAATAATACTCAAGACTTAAAAAAAACAGGAAAAAATATTAGAAAGGCTATTTTAAAATCTAAACTTCCAAAAGATTTAGAAAGTGAAATATATGAAAATTATTTAAATCTTTCAAAAAAATATAATGAAAATGAGACTGATATAGCTATTAGATCAAGCGCTACTGCTGAGGATTTACCTGAAGCTTCTTTTGCAGGTCAATTAGAAAGTTTTTTAAATATTAAAGGAAAAAAAGATCTTTTACTTTGTACTAAAAAATGTTTTGCTTCTTTATTTACTAATAGAGCCATAGTTTATAGAGAAGAAAAAGGCTTTGATCACCTGCAAGTTCAAGTATCTGTTGGCTATCAGAAAATGATTAGATCTGATTTAGCAGGAGCTGGCGTTATGTTTACTTTAGATACCGAATCTGGATTTAGAAAGGTAATTGAAATTACAGCAGCTTTTGGTCTAGGCGAAAATGTTGTTCAAGGAACTGTAATTCCAGATGAATATATAGCCTTCAAACCTCTTTTAGAAAAAAATAATTTACTGCCCATTATCGAGAAAAAATTAGGCAGAAAAGAAAAAATGATGATCTATACAAAAAATGGAACTAAAAACATAAAGACTCCAAAAGATAAACAGTTGCATTTTGTATTAAATGATAATGAAATACTAATCTTATCCAAATGGGCAAAAATTATAGAAGATCATTATAAAAAACCAATGGATATAGAATGGGCAAAAGATGGTAAAACTAATAAGTTATTTATTGTTCAAGCTCGTCCAGAGACAGTAGAAGCTCTTAAAAAGAAAGAAACATTTAAAACATATACTCTTAAAACAAAAGGAAAAATAATAATTGAAGGATTAGCTATAGGCGAAGCTATAGCATCTGGAAAAGCACAAGTTATAAAAAGTGTTAAAGACATTAAAAAGTTTAAAAAAGGATCTATATTAGTTACTAAAACAACCTCTCCTGATTGGGTTCCTATTATGAAAATAGCATCTGGTATTATTACGGATCATGGAGGTAGAACTTCTCATGCTGCTATAGTTAGTAGAGAACTTAAAGTTCCAGCAATTGTTGGATGTGACCATGCTACTTCTAAAATAAAAAATGGCTTAGATATTACAATCTCTTGCGCTGAGGGAACTATCGGCAAAGTTTATGAAAATAAATTGAATTTTGAAATAAATGAAATAGATATTGATAAACTTCCTAAAATTAAAACTAATTTAATGATTAATCTAGCTTCACCTGAAGGAGCTTTTCACTGGTGGCATCTACCTGTTAACGGTGTGGGACTTGCTAGAATAGAATTTATTATAAGTAATAAAATAAAAATTCATCCAATGGCTCTTTATCATTTTGATAAACTTCAAAATAAAAAAACAAAAAAAATTATAAATGAATTAACTAAGACTTATTTAGATAAAAAAGACTACTTTATAGATAACTTATCTATTTCCATTTCTAAAATTGCATCTTCCATGTATCCAAATCCTGTAATTGTTCGATTAAGCGATTTTAAAACAAATGAATACTATAATTTAATTGGTGGAGATGAATTTGAATTTCAAGAAGAAAATCCAATGCTTGGATTTCGTGGTGCTTCAAGATATTATAACAAAAGATATAAAGATGGATTCGAATTAGAATGCAAAGCTATAAAAAAAGCTAGAGAAGTAATTGGTTTAGACAACATAATTATTATGGTTCCATTTTGTAGAACAATAAAAGAAGCTGAAAAAGTATTAAAAGTACTAGAAGAAAATGGCTTAAAAAAAGGTGAAAACAATTTAAAAATTTATGTTATGGCAGAAATTCCATCTAACATATTATTGGCATCAAAATTTTCTGATTTATTTGATGGTTTTTCAATTGGTTCAAATGATTTAACTCAATTAACTCTTGGAGTTGATAGAGATTCAGAAATATTATCAAATGAATTTGATGAAGAAGATGAAGCTGTGAAAAAATCAATTAAATATTTAATTGAAGAAGCTCATAAAAAAAATAAAAAAGTTGGAATATGTGGCCAAGCGCCATCTGATAAAGTAGAATTTGCAAAATTTTTAATTGAAAATAAAATAGACTCTATTTCTTTAAACCCCGATAGTGTTGTAAAAATAATAGAGACTATTTCTAAATTTGAAAAAAATCTTTAAGCTTGTCTTGTAAGATATGTAACTCTTATCTTTTTAGGCTCAAAAAAAATATTTACCACTTCTTTAACAATTTCTATATTAAAAGGCTTACAGGAAAAAATATCAAAATACGCATCTCCATTGGAGTCTACTAAATGCCCTGTTATAGAACTTGTTTCTATTAATTGAACCATAGAATATCCAGCAGCTAAAGGATTATGTGTTGCGAAATGCTCAATAATTGGTTCTTTATAAGCTTTCATATCAATTTCTTTTACTAGTGTTTTCACAAACTTATAAATATTATCTTTGCTAGCAACTTTGTCCTTATCGCATGAACTACAATCTAATATTAGATGATAACCCCAATAATCTACCATTTTTAATAACCTCAAAATTTAAATTCTCAAAATAGTTTATATTATTAAATATTACTTTTTTTTGATAAAATTTAGAAAGAAAAATTTTTAAAATTATCAGTTGTAAAATATTTTCTAAACTTATTATACTTGCAAACATTAAAATTCGGTAAATAAAAAATGTTTACCATAAACATAATCGGAGTAAAAATATGAAAAAATATTTATCTTTATTACTAGCAACACTTGCAATTAGTCCTGTATTTTCACAAGAAGAAACAACAGAGCCTAAAGAAGAAACAAAAGAAGAAGCAGTTATCGCAATGACAGAAATTAAAGAAGAAGCTACTTTAGAAGAAGCTATTGCAGAAGAAACAAAAGAAGATACAGAAGAAAAAGAAGAAGAAATTTCTTAATTTTTCAAAATGGCCAGTAAAAATATTACTGGCTATTCTAATATTAATTTATCATTACAAATAAAATTTGAAAAATCTCTTTTTTGCTTATCAGATATTTTATGATCGAATTTTTTAACTTTTTCATCTAAATATCCATATCTGAAACCAATAAATTCTACTTTGTTTTCTTTTGAAAATATTTCTATTTCTTCAACATGATGTTTTTTATCATCGATATATATAATTTTTTTAAAAAAATTACTTAATACAATTCCCTTATTTTTTCCATTCGCAAATAAAATACCCTCTCTAAACAAAGTGTCATCAAAAATATTTTTTTTAAAAGGAGCTGTTTTAGATAAATTCAGATTTAAAGATTTAAGCTGTTTTATTGCAGCTAAAGCAAAATCATAATCTCTCGCAGTAAGACCCATTATGGGGTGATTAATTTCTTGTAGATTAGAAATTAGATCTTTTACATCGTTTTCTACTAATTTTACTTTGGTAATAGCTTGGATTTCAAACCATTCATATAATGTCTTCTGCAAAGCATCTTCGAAAGATAACTTTTCTTTTAGATATTTATTTAATTGATATGCAAACCATTGATCCGAGCCATATTCTTGAATTGGCTCCATTATTGTATTATCCAAATCAAATATCACAAGAGTATCTTTTGTAATATATGGCTTAATATCTTTAATATTTTTAATTTCTATAATTTTAGCATTTAATGAAAAAGCTAATAAAATAAAAAAAACTAAATATCTCATAATCTGTATTCTAATTGTTGTTTAAAATTCAAAAGTGATTCAGTTATATGAGATTTAATTTTTTTACCAATAATTTTTTGTAAAAGAAAAGAAAAGATTCCTTTCATTTTAACTCTACATCTAACCAAACATCCTTTTGGAGATTTTTCTAATGTATAATAAAAAATCATTTTGGAAAAAAAAGATTTAAATAAAATTGTAAGGCTTTCATTTTTTTTAATATCTAAAAGCTTATATTTTAGCTTACCCCCATTTTTTGTAAGAATTTTTCCATTTTTCTTATCTATTGTATAACCTTGAGGAAAATAGTTATCAGCCCATACTTTAAAAATCCTGTCTTTAGGAGCTTTAATTATAACTGAATCTTCAATATCTTTCATGAACAACCTATAATATTTTTTTAATTTTGATAATGTTTAACATTAATAATAATCTGAAAATAGATAAAATAAAATGAAAAAATATATCTATTGATCTTGAGAAAATAATGCAACTAATTCTTTTTTTTCTATTATATGATTTTCCATAGATGCAATAAGATCTTTTTTCGTACATCGTTTATCTAGATTAAGAACTTTATCTAAAGCATATACTTTAAAAAAATATCTATGAGTTCCACTGTTTTTAGGAGGACATGGAGGACAATAATTTAACTCATTTAAATCATTTAATCCATATATTCCTTTTGTTGATTCATTGATAAATTTTTCATTGGAATCGATATTAAATAAAATCATGTGAACAAAAGTTTTATTATTCACAGCATCTGGATCATCTATTATTAAAGCAAGTGATTTTGTTTTATCAGATATTTTTTTTATCTCAATTGTAGGCATTAATTTTTCGCCAATACAACTATATTTTTGAGGAAGAAATTTATCATTAAAATCTTTAAACGAAATTTCCATAAACAGTTCCCTTTTTTTTTAAATAATAATAAAATATTTTTTTAAAAAAAGACTATTCTTCTAAAGCCCAGTTAACTATTACATTATCTATCCAATATAAACCTTTGAATTTTTTAGGAAAGCCGATATATCCAATATGTCCCCCATTTTTGGTTTTAAACAATCTAACGTTTTTTGGAAGAGTATAATTATCAAAAGTTTGAGATTTTATAATTGGGTCATCGTCAGAAAATAAAATATGACATGGCATTGTAATAGAAGGGACCAATGTTTTAGAACTGGATTTTTTGTAATATGTAAGCACATCATCAAAGCCATAGGCTTTAGTTGTATACAATTCATCCCACTGAAAAAATGTAATATCCTCTGGAAATTCTATTTCATTTAATTCTGGAAATATTTTTTTTCTATATTCTAAATCTTCTTTTAGAAGCTTCACAAAATATTTTTGATAAATCCTGTTTTCTTTTATATCTAATCTTTTAACGCTAGCTAAAAGATCTACAGGAGGGTTTATAGCTATCACCTTTTTTAAAATATCTATACCTTCAATTGAAAGTTCCCCTGCTAATTTTAAAGAGATATTACCCCCTAGAGAAAAGCCTATCAATGTAATATCAGATAGAGGATGTTCGTTTTTTAAAACTTTTAAAACTTCAAAAATATCTGAACTCTGTCCGCCATGGTATAATTTTTTAGCTTTTCCCCTGCCAGATCCACAACCTCTTAAATTCACTCTTACAGATCTTATATTCTTTGATTTAAATTTTTTAGCAAGCCTTACTAAAATAGGTGACTTATGAGATCCACATAGTCCATGAACTAATACAATTGTCGGATCAGTTTTCTTCCATTTTTTAGGAGTTGTTATTTCAACTGCTAAATAATCCTTGTCAGGAAGTGCTATAAATTTGGTAACAGATTTTGGTCCTTTTTTTAAATGAGGAATAGACCCTAAAATCGTTTGTGCAAAAGACCCTTTAATTATTGGAAATGGATTAAAATCTAATTCTTCAGTCATGGAAAACAACCTCTTTATATTGTTATAATATATTAACATTCTTTTTAATTTCAATTCTAATTGCACATATATCAAATATAATTATTATATAGTTTTCCAATATACGTCTTTATTAATTATTTAATATTAAATGCTTTTCCGGGATAGTTTATTAAGATTTCTTAAAGAAAAAAAATCTGCTAATTAAAAAAGGCTTTTGGTATAAAAAAAAATAGGAGAAAAATTATGAAAATCAAGTATTTATGTATTTTATTAATACTCTTAATAACAACTATCAAAGCAAATGAAACAATCGAATATCCTTGGTATACAGGGCCTTTAATAACCTATAGCGCTGAAAATTTAGAAAAAGGACTTGTTAATATTCAGCCATACTTGCATTTCAGAGATACTTATGGTGAATTTAATAAATCTTGGGGATATAAATCGCTTCCCTCTACTTTTACATTTAAACCAACTATAAATCTACAATTTGGTTTAACTAAGTATTTAGATGTTACCTTTTTAATGATAGGATATTACAAAGAAAAGTCAAAAGAAAAAGCAGTAGAATATGGAGATACTACTGTTACTTTTGGCATTCAACTTTTAAGACAGGAAAAAAATACTTATAAGCCATCTATTAGACTAACCCTTGCTGAAACTTTTCCAACTGGAAAATATAAAAATCTAAACCCCAATAAACTAGGAATAGATGCCTCTGGTAGTGGTTCATACGAAACTACCTTTTCGTTAAACCTATCTAAAATAGCTTATTTTTTTGAAAATCATCCTATAAGCTTTAGATTGAATTTAAATTATTTACTTCCGAGCAATGCTAAAGTTAGAGGATTCAATGCCTATGGTGGTGGATTTAACACTAATGGAACAGTAAAACCGGGACATATCATTGGAATTTTTGGATCATTTGAGTTTTCTATGACTCAAAGATGGGTACTTGCTATGGATATTTTACATACACATGGAACTAAAGTTACTTTCAAAGGAAATAAAGGACTTTCTCTAAATGGACTTATTGCTTCTAATTCAAGCTCTTCATCTTCTCAAACATCTCTCGCTCCTGCAATAGAGTATAATTTTAATAAAAATTTAGGAGTATTAGCAGGTGTTCATTTTGTTATACAAAATAAAAATGCAACTAATTTTTTATCTGAAGTTATATCTGTAACATACACCTTTTAATTTTTATATCTGATTGGAAAAGATATAAAAAAATCTAAACATTCTGTTCCTGAATTTTTATCCCCTAAAGAAGCATTTGAAATATGATAAAAATGAGCTCCTATTCTTTTTAAGCTTTTAAACTTATAAGTAAGTTCTATTCCTGATCTAAACTCCAATGGAAATCCTAAATCTTTTCCATTTCCTTTATTGTAATATCCAGCTGCAAGATTTAATGAAAAAAACAGTGGTTTTTTAGGATAGATATCAATGTATACTCCAACATATGTATAATTTGAACTTCTAGCTGTAATTAAAAAACCTAAAAAAGGTTTAACCCCCCATAGGTTTTGATGAAATTTATACTCTACTCTATACTCAGAAGTCCTGTTCTTTTCTTTTCTTATATTAAAAACACCAGCTCCAAATGATAGTAAATCAACTTTTTCTTGGGATACTAATGTTCCTAGAGAAAACAAAATAAACCAAAATTTTTTCATAATAAAATTAAGTGCTACTAAAGTTATTTTTAACAAATATAATACATTTTTGAAAGCTTGAATAAAACTTTTAATATTTATAATATCTTCCACAAGAAAAAATTTATAGGAGATATTTTCATGAAAAATCTTAAAAAATTACTACTAATTGCTATTTTAACAAGTTCTTTTGCATTTGCAAATGAAGAAGATGAAAGAGCAAAATCTAATGAAGTTTCAAAAGAAGATACTAAGCTTTTTCAAAAAGCTAGAAAAGAAGAAATGGAAGTTGTCTTTAATGAAACGAAAGAAAAAAAATATAATCCATCAAATCTTCCACCACTTGTTTTTTCTCACCCATTACATCAACTATTTGAAGTAAAAGCAGATGGTTCAGCTATTGTAATAGAAGATGAATCTGTTTGGAGAATTAGAAATGGTTATCAAAAAGAAGTACTGAAATGGACAATGTCAGATCCAATAATCCTAGTTCAAAATGATTCTTATGTTTCTTCATGGATATACGGATATAACTATAAAATGATAAACAAAAACACAAATACTGCAGTGGAAGTAAAGTTACACCTTCTACCAAAATTAAATAATCCATATATACTTTTTGTATCGTATATTGATCCAATTAGAAAAGAAGTTGGTTTATCTGATGGAACATTTTGGAAAATTGATTCTTCTCAATTTTATTTAATAAATAAATGGGAATTAAATGATTCTGTAGTAGTAGGAAGTAATTTATATAAAAGATGGTACTCTAATCAAGAATGTATATTAATTAACGTAGCTATTAGATCAGATGTTAGAGCTGATCAAGTAGAATAAGGAGTAAAAATATGACACATACAAGACCTGTCTATCATAGAGAACAACCATATCATGTTCCATCTAGAAACACAGCTAATAATGTAATTCCAACTATAGCACTAACTGCTATATTTCATGCGGGTTGTATTTTATTATTGCCACCACCCGTTAATTTAATTACAGCTGCCATTATAGATGGTTTAGGAATATTAAGTATTATAAAAATTATTTATGCATCAAACAATAATAGAGCTAGAAGAAGAGAAGGCCCTCTTAGCTCGAGTACAGAAAGAGCTAGAGTAAGAAATGAAGAAAGAAGATGGGTGTTCTTTAGAGAAACTCCAACTTATCGCGAAGAATATACGCCTGAAAGACATTCAGCTCCTAGACATACTATTTCTAGAGGATTTGGATCTTTACCTGAAAGAGCAGTAAGAGCTCCGGACAGAAGATCTACCCATACTCCTGAAAGAGCTTCAGCTTCAAGACCTACTGTTGATAGAGGACTTGCAGATTCACCTGAGCGATCAGCAAGAGCTCCGGACAGAAGATCTAC
>JAAKFI010000021.1 GCA_011065125.1 Candidatus Anoxychlamydiales bacterium
ATGCGTGCAATCCTGCGTAAGGGTCGAGTCTCGCTTCGAGTGTGGCAAATCGAAAAGAAGATAAGTCTTTTAACGAGGCTTAATTATCTTCTTTATTAAAAGAGCTTAAAGTCTTTATTGCCTTTAGCTCTTTTATTTTTTTAAAAAGATTAATTTCTTATTTTTAAACAATTTTAAATCTAATTATTGTTTCTCAAAATTATTTAATAAATAAATTGAAAAATTTAAATTGTGAATGAAAAAACAAATTTAATAGACTCTTCATATGAAGAAGGATATTTAATGGGAATTCATAGAATTATTACTTTGATGCAGCAGCAAGCAGAAGCTTTTGGAATTTCTTTAGAAAAAATATCTTTGCATAATATAGATCCTTATAAGGTTAAAAAATTGATAAAGGGTCTAGGAGAAGTTAATGAATAAACAATTTATTATTATTTTAGATAGTCAAGAATATAGTTATTTAAAATCAAAAAAAATAATAATTATATAGGGATAATTACTTATCAGGAATATGGATTATTAAGAGATTTTTGTGGGGGACAACTACAAAAAGAAGAATTTGATATTGATTACAAGCCTACAATTGAAGGTGAAATTTTGGAAAGTCTTATTGATAAATTATTTATTAATTTATAATTTCTATTTTAATAAATGTTTTTCTAAAGTTTATGGAGTCGATTATTAGAAAACACCAATAGTCCTATAGTTATACCAATATTATTAGCTAAATGGATTGATATAGGAGAAAGTATTGATAAATCTTTATTTTTTGATAATCCTAAAGTAAGTCCAAGGGATGTTATTGAAGTAAAAACAAAAAATTTTCCAATTTGTGTTGGTACTTGAGATCCTATTATATGAATAAATCCAAAAATTATTGATGTTGCTAAAGTACTAATAAATTTTATTTTTGAGTCAAAAACTGGATTGATAATAAAAGTTGTTATATCTTCAATACGTTCTTGAATAAAACCTCTAAAAAATATTTCTTCAACAATAGGAGCAATTAAATTAACAAGAAGTAAGATTTCTAAATTTTTCTCACAGATTAATGATATAATTGTTTGGGGAAAATTTAATCCTAATACAGTCAAAAGACCAATAAAAACAGGAGTTATTAATAATTTTATCTTTATGGTTGTCAATAATTTTTTTTTATCAATGTTCGATATGCTAAACCAATTAATTTCTTTTTCATGATTTGTTCTCAAAAATTTTTCTGATAATAAAGTTGTTAAACAGCAAACAGAAGCTATACTTACAGAAATAGCCCATGAGAAGCCCATTTGAAGAGCAAAAAAAGCAATGCAAGACAATGCAACTGCTATTATCTTAATAGTTTGATGAGATTTTAAAAAGTTATGAGAATGAGCAAAAGGAATAGTGGTATTATGAATATTTTGAGTCATAGTGGAATCCTTCTTAGGATGAGGAGAAGATTATATTATTTTTATATAAACAAATCAACTTATTTACTAATTAACAATAATTTTTTTATGTGTCTTGGTTAATCTTACTTAGTTTAATTTATAAGACTTAAAATTCCATGCGGGTTTGAATCCCCGCTCTGTGTTTTTTTATTGTGATTTTAAAAATTCTCGCCATAAACCCCCAGCTGTTAAGTATTTAGTTGAAAGATTAAAAGTTTTATTTGTTTTTTGGTTTATATTTTAGACAAAGAACATATATTTTGGTTTGTATTTCAGGCATGAAAAGAATTGTTGATTGGCATTTATTAAAGTGGAAAGAGAAAAAAAGAGATTATCTGATATTATTCATAATAAAGTACTAGAACTTTTGGGACAATATCTTGCTATTGGTGGAATGCCAGAAGCTGTTCAAGCTTGGATAGAAACTAATGATCCAAGAGCAAGTTATGAAGTTCAAAAAGTGCTTGTAGAAACTTATCAAACTTAAAATTAAAATAAAGTTTACTTAGATTTTATCATGGTTAGGACCATTTTAAATTTTCCTATTGCAAAAACAGCATGTGGAACATTTGCAGGTAAAATTATTGAATCTAACGCTGAAAGGTTAAATTCCTTTTTGTCTATTGTTACTTGGCATGTTCCTTCTATAATTTGCAACAGTGCTTGATATGGTGTTGTATGTGTGCTTATTTTTTGATCTTTATCAAATGCAAAAAGTGTAACTGTGCCAACATCTTTGCTTAGAATAATTTTACTAACGATTGATCCATCTTGATATGAAATAATATCATTATATTTGAATATTTTAGATTCTAAGTTATCTTTAGACATTTAGGTCTCCTTTGAGCATAGCTTTTAATATTTATTATAGATTTATATTATACTTAAAAAAATAAATAATGAAAATTTATATAATATTTTCTTATTTGGATCGGTAAAAATAATTGCTAAAGACTATTGTAGCAGATAAAGCAGATAAAGCAATTAAGGAGACAAGTAATAAATTATATTTAATAAAAAAATATTTTAAGTTAATAGGATTTTGTGTTTCCTTTCTAGAGGTAGGATTCTTCTTTGATAACTCAGCATTTTTTAAAGGCTGCTTTGCTCCAAATAATGCCACTAACAAAAAATGATCAAGACTTAATGATTTTTTTTCTTTTGCCAATTGAAGAGGTGTAAAGCCTTCATTATTTACAGCATTGATGTTAGCTTTATACTTTATTAATAACTCAATTACTTTTTGGTGTCCCATTAGAGTTGCTAGGTGAAGGGGAGTATTTCCTTTATTATTTGCTAAATTGGTATTAGCTCCACATCTTAATAATAATTCAACGACTTGATCATTTCTTTTTATGGCAGCAATATAAAGTGGGCTAATGCCTTTATTATTTACTGAATTGACATCAGCTCCAGATTTTATTAAAAATTGAGCTACTTTTAAATGACCACTCATTACCGCAAAATGTAATGAGCTAAGGCTTGTCTCATCTTTATTGTTGATAGTGCTCGGGTATAAATGAAAAAAATATTTACTTAAATCTAAAGAGCCTGTTTTAGATGATTCCAATAAAGAAGCTCTTGAAGCTTTGTAAGCTTCTAGTTTTTTTTTCAATGCTCTTGTAATATGAGAGTTAAGTAAAGGTGATTTTGGTGAGAAATTTCTATTATATAAGGCTTGTGAAGCCGGCAGTGCATCAATAGTCATTGATTTAGTCCTTTGATTATTTTTAATTGTAATAAAATATCAAATTTATCCTTATAGTCAAGATTTATTCTGATAAGAAATGCATTAATTTAAGTATCTTTTAAAAAACAACGGATAAATGTAATGAGAATTAAAATCTATTTTATATTTTCCAAGACCATTCTCTATCAATTCTATTTAGTAATTCCGTATCATTATCAATAGCTATCTTATATTCTATCTTAAAGTTTTCTATAGCTTGTTCTTTTGACAGGCCTTTAATTTGTATTTGAAATCGAGTGTATTGAATAAAACTAGATCTTAAATTCTTTTTTGATTCAAAAAAGTTTTGGTATGTTGAAGAACACATAAAATCACTATGGTTTTTTACAAACTCAGATATTTTTTTTGTTAAATCTTCTAATTCAGTTTTTATAATACTAGATGTTTTTAATGATTTTAATATAATTTTTTTATCCCACTCTTTGAATCTATTTTCAAGTTCTTGTCTAACATGATCTTTGTCAAATGTAGCTAAAAAAGCATTTAAATCTTTTATTGTAATGCGTGCATTAGCGTACAATTGTCTTAGATTTTCTCTGTCTAATAAAAAATTATTTTTTTGTGTTTCTAAACTGAAAGTTTCTCTTTGATATTTGTATGTTTCAATAAGTTGATTTAAATCTTCTGATTTTATTACTGCTGCTGCCATATTAATCCTATGTTTTATATTAAAAAAGTTCGGTTAATTATACCAAAGTAATGAATTTAAAAATAGTTAATTTATTTTTTAAATAATTTGTTATATTAATTAAAATAAATCGGCTCTAGTAAGTTTTTGCATAGGTTGTGTTCCTGCATATGCAGTATCGAAAGATAGCTCAATACTTCTATCTTCAGGGATCATTACTATTCTATGAGCGCTTAAAATATTATTCACATAAGGCAACTGTAAACATTCTTTTATAACTTCTTCTTTTGTAAATCGAGGGTATTTTTTTGCAAATTCAAATAAAGCTTGGATTCTTCCTTCTCTTTCTTTTGCAAAATTTACATTATCTTCAACTGTAGGATCTTTACTTAAATTAGTAACAACAATTGGAGTTTCTCTTAAGCTTTCTTTTAAGCAGTGATTTTTTGGATGTTGTTTAAGAAAAAATGCACTCGCTTTTTTGGGATCTGCGCATATTAAATGAAAGGGGCCTAAAGGTTTATATCTTTTTTTATTTAAAATTGTTTTTACATCATGAGAAGTTTTAGCAGTTGAAAGAACAAGTTTTGTTATAAGAGCATTTGGAAGCCCATTTACAGAAGTTGTGTTGCCATAGCAAATATTCATGCATAAGCTAAGTCCATGCTCATTCATACCGCTTAAAGTGAATACAGTGCCAGGTATTGATACCTCTGCTGTTTTAATTTTAGTTTCAGGATCTTGTTTTAAAATAACAACAGTGTCAGGATTCCCTAAAGTAGGCCAATCCATCATTCTTCCAAATACAATTTTTCCATCCTTTTCTTTATCAACAATAGCTGAACAAGCAGCAGTTGCTTTATTTAAATTTCTTTCAGTTTGTAAATGTTTAAAATGAGGAACATCGGGTTCTAAATGGAGTAAGATTACTTCTTCTAAAGTTAAAGGTTTGGGTCTTACAAAAAAATATTTTGTTTTTGCCCAAGCATTATATCCATCTACAATTCCTTGCATTTCTTTGATATATTTTTCTGGCAGAGATTTTTTTACTTCTTGAATTACTTTTTGTAATTTAGCTACTTTTGGAGTTGTATGAATAAAAGGCATAAGAGGAGGAAGCGTTTGCATAGCAAGTTGATAAGAGTTTCTTAATTTATTGATATTTTCAGCAAGTAACTTTCCATGAGCAAAGCCTGCTCTATATGGATCTGAAGTTGTTATTTTTAAAATAGGAATATCACCTTTGTAATAAATTTGAGCATCCCTAGTTGTTGCAGTTTTAATTAGATGATGTTTCATTGAATGTTTTGGTGGGGCTATAATATTTAATACTTTATGAGCGAGACATCCAACAGAAAATAAAGAAAAGGAACAAGTCGCTAGAGATAAAGATTGATAAGTGAAGCTTTTATTTAATAGGGGATACATAAATCCAATAGAACCTAAAACCATAGAACCTAATTTTAAGGTTTTTATTAATGTCGGATGTTTGTGCATATAAATTATCGCTTTTTCAGGCAATGAAATATTTCTTTTTGCAAATCTTTGATTTTGTATTAATTCATGTAACGAAGGGCTCATTTTTTTCCTTTTTTGAAATAGCCAAAAATTCTATAGAAAGCAAAATTAAAAAGAAAATAAAATGTTTTAAAATAATATTTTTTTTAAATATTAAGAAAATTTAAGAGTTTTTTTTCTTTAATTTTATTAAATTTTTATTAATATATTTCCTTAAATTTTTTTAAGGAAAATTTCATGAAATTTTTTATTATTTTAAGTTTTGTTTTTTCTACATTATTTGCCAATACTAATTTTTATGAAAAAATGCTTAATGAAGATGAACCTAGCATTTTTTTTAATTCTGTAAATGTAATAACAGGAAATTACTATCATGATTTTGAAATAACAGTAAATTCTATAGAGCCGATTATTATAAACCCATCTTATATAAATTTATCTTATATGGACTCAAGATTAATCGATCAATATAACTACGAGGAATATCTTTTTGCTGGATGGAAATATTTTGATTACCTTAAAGCTTTTTTATACAGGGACAGGTTAGATATAACTTTAAAAAATGGAACTATTTTAACTTTTAATCCACCAAATGTAAAAACGATTAATAAAGGATTTTTTGAGAGTAAAAAAGCTAAGAAAAAAAGGAAAGAAAAAGAAGAGATAGAAAGAAATAGAGTAAGAGCTTTAAATTTTGTTAAAAAAAACCATCAACCTTATTATTTTAACTTAGAAAATAATAAGATTTTAGATTACTCAAAAATTAAAGTAGAGTTTATAGGACATGATACAATCAAAGTTATTTTTCCAAACGATACTCAAAAAGCATATGAAAGATCTATAGAAAATAATGTATTTTTATTATCTTATGAAATAACGATTAATAAAAATAAAATTTCATATTTTTATGATAAATATAATAATTTAACAGAAATTAGAAGTTCTAATTTTAAAGGAAATTTAACATATGGTTATGCTAAATTTTCATATTCTTATCCAGATCCATTATCAAAAAACATAAAAGAAAGAAAAGATTTTATTATAACTACAAGTGATGGGAACAAATATGAATTTAAGCACGGAACATACTATCCTAAAATTTCAAATAAGGAGAGATCAACTGCTCCTTTTTATATATTAGAAAAAGTAATTTCAAATAGTAAAACTATAAATTTCAATTACCACAAAGATCTGAAAAGAACAGATCCTCTTTTATCTGATTGTTATACAAATGACTCTTTAAAAGAAAAAATAGAATATTATTTTTTAGGAGCTAAAAATCCTGAAGTTGGTTTGAATTTAAAAGATCCTAAAGATTTAACTTTTCAAAGAGTAAGCGCCATAAAATATTTATATGAAAATAATTTAGATTTGGCCTATAGATTTTATTATGAGCCGGGAATATATAATCAAAAAAAAGGATCTACGACTGTATTAGATAGAGATGATAATAAAATTGTTTATTATTACAATGAACAATTCAAAATAGAAAAAATTCAAAGATTCCAAAATATAAATAAAGAGCAAACTTTAAAAAACACAGTTATTTTTAAATACAAAGATATAGAAAATTATGAAAGTCCATTACTTTTTTCAAAAATTTTCAAAGATTCAAAAAATAATATAATTTTTGAAAAAAAATACCTCTACGATTTATATGGCAATGTTATTGAAGCTAAGATTATAGATAACAACCAAGAAATTAATAATAAGACTTTTCTATATTCTAAGGATGGAAGAAATAATTTATTAATGGAGAAAGAAGGGAATTTAATATACAAATATTTCTACTATTCAAATAGCAATCTTATATCTTCAAAATTCACTTTAAACAAAGATGAAATAAAGCAAAGAAATTTTTATAAATACAATGAAGATAATATTTTAATAGAAGAAATAGAAGACGATGGGTCGTTAAACGATAAAGATAATTTTTCAGATATTACATATAGAAGAATAAAAAGAATGTCGCTAAATACTTCATTAAAATTTGCAAATTTAATTAATGAAATAGAAGAAAAATATTTTTGTTTAAATGACAAATTTGAAAAGCTTATAAAAAAAGAAAAGTTTCATTATTTAGATAATTTAAAAATTCAAAAAAAGGACGTATACGACTCAAATAATAGTGTGCGTTATTCGCTTCATTATGCATATGATTCTTCAAATAATTTAATTAGCGAAACAGATCCAATAGGAAGAAAAAAAACATATAAATATGATCACAATAACAATCTTATTTCATGCAAAGATTTTGATGAAAAGATAATAAATAATTTTACTTATGACGCTTTAAACAACTTAAAAAAACAAGAAATTATAGCTAATAAACAAAAATATAATACTCACTACAAATACGATCCAAAAGGAAATATTATAAAAAAAATAGATCCTTTCAATAATGAAACTAATTATTTATATGATACTTTTTCAAATTTAATAGAAAAAAAAGAAGATGTAATTTGTTCAATAAATGAAAAGCAAAAAAAAATAGAAAAATATTTTTATGATGATATGGGAAGAAAAATTCAAACTCTAAATGATAAAAGCAAGTTTAGTTACAATGCGCTTAATCAAATTACCAAAATTAAATACCCAGATAATACAATTGAAGAGTTTGTTTATTATCCCAATGGGATGATAAAAATCCATGTAGATAAAGTAAGATTAGAAACAAGTTATGAATATGATTATAAAAAAAGAATAATTTCTAAAATCCAATCATTCAATGATAAATTTTTTTTAAAAGAGACTTATAAATATAATAATTACGCAATGATTCAAAAAAATGATAATTTCATTTTAACAAAATATAATTTCAATGATAAAAAACAATTAATTTCAGAAGAAAAAATATCAAATGAAGAAAACAGAAAAACTTTGTATTTTTATGATGAATTAAACAGATTATATGCTACTAAAAATCCAACAAATCTAATAACAGTCGAAAAAAAAGATTTAGTGGATAGAACTAAAGAAATTATAAAAAAAGATGATTTTGAAAATATCTTTTATAAAAAACTTTTTTCATATGACAAGTTTAATAATTTAATTCAAACAACATCTTATATAAATGGAACAGAAAGCATAGAAAAAAAAGAATATGATGATTTTAGAAGGGTTAAAAAAATAATAGATGCAATGGAAAACATTACAACTTATACATATGATGATTTTTATAACTCTGATGAAATAATTTCATCAAAAATAATAAAAATAGATCCTTTAAACTATAAAGAGATATCTTTTTTTACATATGATAATAAACTTTTAGAAAAAGAATATATCAATCCATTTCAAACAACTTTTTCCAAACAAAAAATAAAATATGATAAAAATTCAAATGCTTTGAGCGAAAGTCAATATGATTTATACGACGATCAATTACTTCAAAGCAGATCTTCACATTTTGAATATGATAATATGAATAGATGTATTTTACAAAAAGATATCAAAAAGGATTTTGATGATAAGATCTATCTTTTTGAATATGATGCAAAAAATAATATAATTACAAAAATAAAGCCTGATAAAACAAAAATATTTTACGAATACGATCCTTATGTAAACCTTACAAAACTATCATCATCTGATAATACTATAGAATATGAATATGAATATAATGCGTATAATCAATTAACAAAAATCTATGATAGAAATTTGAATCAATCTTTATATAGAAAATACTCTTATTTTAATGATTTAGAGAAAGAAACATTTTTAAATGGGTTTTCAATAGATAAAAAGTTTGATAAATCATCTAGGTGCATTTTAGCAACATTATTTGATGAATCTTATATTGAATATGTATATAACCCAATGCATCTAAAAGAAATAAAAAGATTTGATGTAAGAAATAATAATATATATACACATCAATATAACAAATATGATCTATCAAACAATCTTTTAGAAGAAAAGTTACTTGGAGACCTTGGAAAAGCTAGTACAAGAAAAGATGTTTTAGGTAGAGATGTTGAAATAAAGACACCTTTTGGTCTTCAAAAAGTAGAAAGCTATGATAAAAAAAATAGAATAGAAAAAATAACCTGGAAGATTTTTTGGGGATATGATTCAACAAATTATCTATACGATGATTATAGTAATATATCCTATGAAAGTGGTCTTTTTGAAAATAGGTATGAATATAATCAAAAAACCAAATTACTTAACGCAAATGATATTAAATATGATTTAAATCATAATTTAATTTCAAAAAGTATTAATGGAAAACAAGTTTCATATTCATTCGATGCTTTAGATAGATTAATAAAAGTAGAAATTGAAAATGCAATAGTAGCTAATTACTATTATGATCCATTTAATAGATTAATTTTCAAAAAACTATATAAATATGATGATAATAATGAACTGACTTTTGATAAGATAAAAAACTTTATCTACGATGACATGGAAGAAATTGGATCAGTGGATGAAAATGACGTCCTTACAGAATTGAAAGTAATTTCAACAAATGAAAAAAAAGCAATAGCAATGGAGTTAAACAGCGAAATATTTGCTCCTCTATATGACATCAATGGAAACATAAGCTCACTTCTTAGTTTGAATAATGGTCTTGTAGAAACATACAGATACAATGTCTTTGGTAAAAGTTTAATTTGTGAGGCTACTGGCAAAGTTAGAGAAAAATCTTTTTATTCCAATCCGTGGCAATATAAATCAAAACGCTATGATGAGGATGTGGATTTATATTTTTCAAAAGATTATAACTATGACGCAAATCTACCTTTTTTTAATAATCTTCAAGATATACAAAATAAATATAAAGTTGATTTACTGGAAGGAAATATTGATATCAAAAATCAATTAAATGTGGATAGAATAAATATTACATTAAATCTTATGAACACTAATTTAATAAGTAAAATTGTAGAACCTATTGAAATACCAGATGTTTTGCAGCCTATTGAAGATAGGATAAAGAGTATTTTTTCTTTTAGTAAATCAAAAGAGATGAGTATTACTTTTAATAAAGAGGAAAAACAAAAGTTAATAGATTTAGATATTCCTTTTTCTAGAGTAATAGATATCATAAAAAAACCAGATAACATAATTAAAATAAATGAATATGACTCAATTTTTAAGCTTAGTTCTAGAGATATTATAATTACAATTGATTTAGATACTAATGAGATTTTGTCAATAAATGCAAATAACGAATAAAGTTAATTTTTAAAAAAAGATTTTACTCTATCAAAAAATCCTTTTTTATTTGGATGATTAGAAGGTATTTCTAAACTTTGAAACTTTTCTAAAATGATTTTTTGTTCATTAGATAAATTGACAGGAGTTTCAACTGTAATATTTACTAGAAGATCTCCAGAAGAATGACCATGCACATTAGGAGCTCCTTTTCCTCTAACTTTAAAAGTTTTGTTATTTTGAGTTCCTTGAGGAATGATAATTCTATATGATTCACCGAGTGGAGTTGGAATTTCTTTTTTGCATCCAAGAGAGGCTTCAGCGAAGGTAATTGGAAGTGAGAGGTAAATATCATCTCCTTCTCTTATAAATGTATTATGTTCTTTAACATTAATGAATACATACAAATCACCTGCAGGACCACCATTTTCTCCAGCGTCACCATATCCCGACATTTTAAGGCGCATATTATTATCCACGCCTTTAGGTATTTTTATTTTTACTTTTTGTTTTTCCTTTACCTTTCCATACCCTTGACAATTGGTGCAAGGATTAGTAATAACATTGCCTTCGCCATGACATGTTGGGCATGTTGAAGACATAGAGAAAAATCCTCTAGATTGATAAATTTGACCGGAACCATCACATGAAGAACATGTTTTTATATCACTAGAGTTTTTTGCTCCTTGTCCATTGCAAGAAGAGCATTCAACTAAGTTTGTTAAAATAATTTCTTTTTGAACACCTTTTATAGATTCCACAAATGAAATAGAGATAGTAGCTTTTTTACTAGACCCTTTTCTAGCTGAAGATCTAGAAGATCCTTCAACTCCTCCTCCAAAAAATGATTCGAAAGGGGATTCAGAGCCCCCAAAAGCTCCCATAAAAGTTCTTAGCGCTTCTTCCATAGATGAAAAACCGGCGCCACCCATACCACCCATGCCACCCATGGAGGCTCCTTGTACAGCTTCTTCTCCATATTGGTCATAAGTTTTTCTTTTGTTTTCATCACTTAAAACTTCATATGCTTCAGATATTTTTTTGAATTTCTGTTCAGATTCTTTGTCATCAGGATTACGATCAGGATGAAATTTTAAAGCTTGTTTTCTATAAGCTTTTTTTATCTCCTGAGCATCTGCTGTTTTGGATATTCCTAGTACATCATAATAATCAGTCATATTAAAATAATTTTATTGGTTATAATCTAAGTTTATCAAAAAAAATAGATTTTTTAAAGATGAAATTAGCAAATTAAAACAAAGAGTGCTAGAAGCTTCTTTTTTTTCTTCCAACAGTTTTTAATCTTTTTCTTGCAGCTTTAGATTTAGCTCTTTTTCTAACTGAGGGTTTATCGTAAAATCTTTTAGCTTTTGCTGTTTTCATTATTCCTTCTTTATCAAGTTTTTTCTTTAATATTCGAAGGGCTTTATCGATAGGTTCTCCTATTCGCACTTTAATACTTGGCATTTATTATTAGCTCCAATATTTTTTTTAGGTTTTAATGTTAAAATAATAAATTATCTTAAATTATTTTGCAACAACTGGACCTCTTAAATACAAAAGATTAAAATTTTCAAAATTCAAACCTTTATTATTTAAAAATTTTTCTTCACAATAATTTATAAGATTATTCTCATATTCATGAGGATTAAAGAAATTTAGGCTATTTAAAGTAAAATATTCTTTTAATCTTATTTTTAATAAATCATTTTCAAAACTTACTATATTATTAGTTTTTTCAAAATATTTATTTAATCCTTCAATAGGAATAATCTCTGGGGTAGTAAATATTTTTTTATTATTTATTAATTTAGTTTTTACTAAGTATACACCTGGGGTTTTCGCATTAATTAAAGAAAGATAAGATGTTTCATTTTCTATGTGATATACATTTAAACTACTAAAAGGAATTATTGGTATTCTTTTTATATATGAAAAAGTCTTTGCTATAGATGCCCCAACTCTTAAACCTGTATATGATCCGGGACCCATAGAGCAACCAATAAAACTTAAGTTATCAAGTTTTATATTTAACTTTTCGAAAGCGCTATTAATAGTCGGCATTAAATGCGTAGATAAATGTTTATTATTTTCTATTTTTTTTAAAAAAATAACTTTGCTATTTTTTGATATAATAACAAAGGAACTTTCAAGAGTGGTATCTAAAATTAAACTTATCATAATTTATTTGAGATCTTTTAATTTTTAAATGTTAAGAAAGATGCAATATACTATCATAATATGTTTATATTAAAAAGATTAAAAATGGCATATTATTTATAATATTGTATTTAAAAATATAGAGGTGTTTTTTTGATAGATCCTAAAAATAAAGACGACAAGCAGGGTGATGATTTTATTTCTATTCCTGGTGATGAAGAGACTATAACAGATAAACCAAAAATTAAAATTAATCCTAAATATCCAGAAGAGCTTTTTATATTACCATTAAATAAAAGACCTTTTTTTCCTGGAATGGCAGCGCCTATTGTAATAGAGCCTGGTATATACTATGAAGTATTAAAATTAGTAGCTAAAACATCACATAAATGTTTAGGTCTTTTTTTAACAAAAGATGAAAACGCAAATATTTATAAATTAAAAGCAGAAGATTTATATGGAGTTGGCATAGTTGCAAGAATTTTAAGAATTATTCCCTTAGAGAAAGGCGGAGCTCAAGTTGTATTTAATATGGAAAAAAGAATATTACTTGAAAATCCAATTAAGGGAAAATTTTTATCTGCTAAAGTTAAATATCATGATGAGCCACCACTTTCAGAAATTTCAAAAGAATTAAAAGCTTATTCAATTAGCGTTATTACTAATATTAAAGATCTTTTAAAATTAAATCCGTTATTTAAAGAAGAGCTTCAAATTTTCTTATCGCATTCTGATTTTACAGAGCCTGGAAGACTAGCAGATTTCGCTGTTGCTTTAACAACAGCTTCCAGAGAGGAGCTTCAAGAGATACTAGAAGCTTTTGATCTTCAGAAAAGAATTGATAAAGCTCTATTAGTTTTAAAAAAAGAGCTTGATTTATCAAAACTTCAAAGCTCTATTAATCAAAGAATAGAAGCTACAATATCCAAAGCTCAAAGAGAATTTTTTTTAAAAGAACAATTAAAAGCAATTAAAAAAGAGCTTGGAGTTGAAAAGGACGACAAGACATCAGATTTAGAAAAATTTGAAGAAAGAATAAAAAAAAGAAAGATACCAAGTGATGTTAAAAAAGTAATAGATGAAGAAAAAGATAAATTCTCAACTTTAGAAATGCATTCTCCAGAATATGGAATTTGTAGAAATTATTTAGACTGGTTAACAATTATGCCATGGGGCATAACAAGCGAAGAAAATCATGATTTAAAAAAAGCACATGATATTTTAGAAAAAGATCACTATGGATTAAAAGACATAAAAGAGAGAATTTTAGAATTTATCGGAGTTGGTAAATTAACAGGCGGTGTGAAAGGAAGTATTATCTGTTTGGTAGGTCCACCAGGAGTTGGAAAAACATCTGTTGGAAAAAGTATAGCTAGAGCTTTAAATAGAAAGTTTTTTAGATTTTCAGTAGGCGGAATGAGAGACGAAGCTGAAATCAAAGGGCATAGAAGAACATACGTTGGGGCCATGCCTGGGAAGATGATTCAAGCTTTAAAAAAAACAGAAACTATGAATCCAGTGATAATGATTGATGAAGTTGATAAAATGGGAGTAAGCTATCAAGGAGATCCTGCATCAGCTCTTTTAGAAGTGTTAGATCCAGAACAAAACAAAGAATTTAATGATCATTATTTAGATGTTCCATGTGATTTATCTAATGTGCTTTTTGTAGTAACTGCGAATGTTTTAGATACTATCCCAGATCCTTTAAAAGATCGTATGGAAATAATGAGACTTTCTGGGTATATACAAAATGAAAAAGTAGAAATAGCAAAAAAATATTTAATTCCTAAAAACAGAAAATTAATGGGTCTCAAAGCTCAAGATCTATTATTTACTAAAGAAGCTCTTTCACAAATGATAGAAGGATATGCTAGAGAAGCGGGAGTTAGAACTTTAGAAAATTACATAAAAAAAATATTTAGAAAAATAGCTTTAAAAAAAGCAAAGCAAATAGAAAAGAGAAAAAAAGAGGGAAAGGTAACTTTAAAAACCGATAATTTAAAAGATTACATTGGTCAACCTTTATTTACATCAGATGTTTACTATACCCACACCCCAATTGGTGTAGTAACAGGTCTTGCTTGGACTGCTCTTGGTGGAGCAACACTTTATATAGAAGCTAGAAAAGCAACCTCAGATAAAACGAATATGAAACTTACAGGTCAAGCAGGGGATGTTATGAAAGAGTCTTCTCAAATAGCTTGGAGTTTTTTAGCATCACAAGTTAAAAAATATGCTCCTAATAAAGATTTTTTTGAAAAATCGACAGTACATATACATATACCAGAGGGAGCAACAAAAAAAGATGGACCTTCTGCGGGCATAACTATGGTAACATCACTCCTTTCTTTATTATTAGAACAACCTATAAAAGATAGCTTAGCAATGACGGGTGAAATCACCCTAACAGGAAAGGTTCTTCCAATAGGTGGAGTAAAAGAGAAATTAATAGCAGCAAGAAGATCAAAAATACAAAATATTATTTTCCCAAAAGGAAATGTCAGGGATTACGATGAATTGCCAGATTATTTAAAAAAAGATCTTAAAGTATATTTTGTAGAATATTATGAAGATGTATTTAAAATAGCATTTACAAAAAAAATATGTGGGAAAAAGAGTACAAAAAAAAAGTAATAGAGCCAAAAGAGCTTGAAAAAAAAATTAAAGCTCTAAAAAAAGAACAAAAAAGTATAGTCACATTAAATGGCTCTTTTGATCTTTTGCATGCAGGGCATCTAAAAATAATTTATGAAGCTTCCACTCTAGCGGATGTTTTAATAGTTGCTTTAAATAGTGATTTATCAATAAAAGAATATAAAAGCCCATATAGGCCAATTATTACTTTAGAATATAGAATGCAAATGATTTCAGCTCTTTTTTTTGTAGATTATGTTACTTATTTTAATGAAGTAAATCCAATTAAAGTATTAGAGATAATCAAACCGAATATCCATGTAAATGGTTCTGAGTATGGCGAAAATTGCATTGAAAAAAACATTGTTGAAAAAAACGGTGGGATTATACACATAGTAAACAAAAAACCATCTCTTTCAACTACTAACATTATAGAGAAAATAAAATGCGAATAATAGCAACTTTTGATCAAGAAGATTTAGCAAATAGATTTTCTAAATATTTATCAAAATTAAAAATTGAAAATTCATTAGATAAAACTTTTGATAATAATAAAACTATTTTTAATATTTGGGTTGTAGAAGAAGAGAGTATTTCTAAAGCAGAAAATATTTTTCAAGATTTTTTAAATAACCCACAAGATTTAAAATTTGATGCTTTAACAGAAGATATTCCTTTAAAGGAAATGGATAAGAAAGAAAATGTTGAAAAAGAAGAAGAAATTATTATTCAAGATCCACTAGCTAAAAGAAAAAAATACCCATATAAAATAACTTTTTTTATTTTAATGTTATGTGTAGGACTATTTTTTTTGAATTTCTACCAAGCAAAAAAAATTCAAAAAAAATATGATTTAAAACAACTTGTGATTTTTACACCTATTCAAGAATTATTTTTATTTGATCTTCCTAAAGTTAGATTAAAGTTAAATGAAGTGATAATAAAATATGATCTAGACACTATAAAAAAATTAGATAATCCACCTGAAGATGCGCAAAAAGAAATTGAAAAGATAGAAAGCATGCCAACTTTTCAAGGATTGTATCATATTATTTTATCAAAGTTTCAAAAAAAGCCTACTGAGAGTGGGGTTTTATTTCAAAAAATAAAACAAGGTCAAATTTGGAGATTATTTACTCCATGTTTACTGCACGCAGGATTTTTACATATCTTATTTAATATGCTTTGGCTTTGGTTTTTAGGGAAACAAATGGAGCCTAGACTTAAATTTTTCAAATATATTCTATTTATTCTGATAGTAGGAGTTTTATCAAACGTAGTTCAATATTTAATGGGAGGACCATATTTTTTAGGTTTTTCAGGAGTGATACTCGGCATGGCAGGGTTTATCTATATAAGAGAAAAAGCAGCTCCTTGGGAAGGGTATATGGTGCCAAGAGGGGTGTTTTTATTCATAGCGGTTTATGTGCTTGCTATGTTTTTGCTTCAACTAACATCTTTTATTTTTCAAGTATTTAAACCATCAATATCATTTAATCCGGCTATTGCAAATTCAGCTCATATATCTGGAGCTATTTTTGGTATGATGTTAGCTAAGATTCCCTATTTTTCATGGAGAGAAAAATGAGTAATAAAGAAGTAATAATATTAGGCACATCTTCTCAACAACCTACAAGATATAGAAATCACGGAGCTTATTTATTTAGATGGAATGAAGAGGGTCTTTTATTTGATCCAGGTGAAGGTACTCAAAGGCAGTTTATTTTTGCCAATGTTGCACCAACATGTGTAAATAGAATCTTTATATCTCATTTTCATGGGGATCACTGTTTAGGACTCGGATCTATGCTTATGCGGCTAAATTTAGATAAGGTCAGACATAAAGTGCATTGTTACTATCCAAAATCTCAAAAGAAAAATTTTGATTATTTAAGATATGGATGTATCTATCATCAAACAATAGAAATAGTTGAACATCCTGTTGAGGAAGATGGAATTGTTCACGAAGATGATAAATTTAAAATAGAAGCTTCATTTATGCAGCATGGAATAGATAGTATTGCTTATAGAATTACTGAAAAAGATAAAATCAAATATGATCGTGAAAAATTAAAAAAATTCAATGTTTTTGGTTCTAATGTTAAGAAGTTAGAAAAAAATAAAACAATAAAAATTGATAACAAAACAGTTAAATTAGAAGATGTTTCTTGGTTAAAAAAAGCTGAGAGCATCTGCGTTATTTTAGATTCAAAGTACTGCGATCAAATGGTAGATATTGCTAAAAATTCAAAAGTTTTAATATGTGAATCTACTTTTTTAGAAGAGCATAAAAATTTAGCAAAAAAATATTTACATATGACAGCCAAAGAAGCTGCTTTAGTAGCAAAAAAAGCAAAGGTTGATATGTTAATATTAACTCATTTTTCAGCTAGATATACTGACCTTAATTTATTTGAAAATGAAGCAAAAGAAGTTTTTCAAAATACTAACATAGCAATAGATCTAGAAAGGTTTACTTTTTAAAATTCAAAAAAAAAACTTTAACTTTTTTATAAACTCATTTAAGTTTTTATAGATTTTTTTGGAGATAATTTTGCAAATAAACTTTTCATATAGATCTTTTTTTAAACCACTTTCAATTATCCCTTTTTTTATAATACCTATAATTTCTTCACAAAACATTACTAAAGCTTCGGCAAATATAAAAAATAATAATAGCGATAAAACAAATAATTATCTTTTAATAGCTTTTGAAATAACAGCTATTTTTCTAGGCTGTTTATCAATAATTGCAATAGCGGTAGTTGTTAGAAAAAAATATATAAAAAAAATGAGAGTTGATGTTATACCAACTGATAGTGAAAGAAGTGATGAAATATCTTCACATTTCCCAAGTGAAGATTGCAAAGATGGTAATGATAAAATTACAAATGATGAATTATCTCAGCAAATGCGAGGAGGGAAATCGGCTTCATATCCTCAGATGAAAGAAGAGCAAAGAGTAATAGAGGAAGATCTACCAACTGAATTTTTAGGAAGAGAAGAGATTTTTAGAGATTTACAAAGAGCTTTTGGAATAGGGTATAAAAAAGATACAAGAGGATTGGAGCAAACTTCTTCATCTCCAGCTATTTTGGAGCATCAAAAAGAAGGGCAGCAACAAGATCCAAGTTTGAAAAGTTTTTTTGATTAAAAAATTGTTATTAGAAAGGGTAGATTCATGAGTATAAAGTCTTTATGTTTTGAGCAAAACTCTTATTATTATTTAGAAAGATGGATTTATATTAATTTGGAAGTTTCTTCTGATGGTAAAAAATTAATTACTCAAAAAAATCAAATAGATCCAAAACATTTAGAAAAATTTAATGATGCTTTTGTAAATTTATCCTTATTTTTAAGCAAAAAAAACAAAGGAAAAGCATTAGAATATCGAGAAATTATAAAAGTTAATTATCTGAATTTGATAAAAAATTTTGATTTTCAATTTGCTTATATTAAGGCTTAAATATTTTAAAAATTAAGATTTTTATATCTAAAAAAATAATATTAAAAGTTCTTTTAAAGAAAGATAATAAATGATATTATCTTTATTAAAAAAAAATATTTATAATTATGTCTGCTTTATTAGGGTGTCAATTACTTTTAGATGGAATTAAGACAGATAGATTATTGCCATTAAATGAAGATGAAATTAATCCCATAATTAGCTTGGTGTTCAATTCAAAAGTAACTCAGGCAAATCATCAAATTATATTTGGCGATCAGGGTTTTAAACTTTTTGAAATGAAAGGTGAAATTGTAGTTTTTCAAACTGATGATGAACACCTAATAGAAGATAAACAAACCTTTCAAAGATCAATTAATTTAGCAATTTCAGATTTAATAAAAAGAGTGCAAGCTATTAATAAAACTATTTTAGGGTTACAAATCATTTTAACAAAGACTATGCCAACAATTGATCAAAAACCAGCTGGTGGATGGAAAGAAGGCGAGTATCCTTCTGGTGGAAGTATATTATTTAAAATATATCATAGTTAACTTAATTCTTTTCTTATTTTAGAAGCTGCAATAGCATAAGCTGATGCTACATTTATAGAATTTTTAAAACCAAGCATTGGAATTTCTATTATATAATCTAATTCTTTTAACATTTCATTTGAAATTCCTACTTCTTCATTTCCTAAAACTAATGTAAATTTTTCAGGAAAAATAAAATCATAGATAGGAGTAGATTTTTTTGAAGTATCAAGACCAATGAAAGGTCTTGGTAGATTTTTAATATCAAAAGAATTTTTACATTTAGCAAATTTATAAGAAGCCATAGATGTTTTTTGAACTTTTTCATTGTCAATAAAAGGAGTGTTTTTTGAAAAATAAATAGTCCCAATTCTGAGTGCCTCAGTAGTTCTAATAATATTCCCAACATTATATGCAGATCTTAAATTATCTAAATAAATGCAAACATCTAAAAAATCTTTTTGCTCTCTTTTCCCATCTAAAGAGGTGAGAGTTGGAAGTAGGTTATGCTCTTTTAGATTTATTTTAGCTAACTTTAAATGAAAATGATATTGATTAGAAATTTCTTTTATATCATTAGATATAAAATCTTTAATATCCATCCATGATAATAATTCATTATATTCTTTAAACAAATGAGTTATATATTGTTTTAAAAGAAGCTTTTCATAAATAAATCTTAATATTTCGGAGCATTTTTTATGACGCGCTTTTAATTCTAAATTCAAAAATTTTTTTTTGGTAAAAGAAAACATCTAGCTTCCTTTTTTTTCCAAATACTCATCTAAAGTTCCCTGAAATAGATGGATTTGATCTTTTTCAAAAGAAATTATTTTATTTGCAACTTTTGATACTAAATTTCTATCATGAGAAGCGAAAATAGCGGTTCCTTTAAATTCTTCTATTCCCCAAGCAAGAGCTGATACAGCTTCTAAATCTAAGTGGTTATTTGGCTCATCTAAAATTAATACATTTGGATTTGTAAGCATAAGTGATGCTATAATAACTCTAGCGCTTTCTCCACCAGATAATGATCTAACTTCTTTAAAAGCATCATCACCCCCGAATAACATTTTACCAAGTACTCCTCTTATATCTTGATCATAAGCATCAGGTTTTTTTGATTTTAAGTAATCAAATACATTCAGATCACTATTTTTGTTAATGATATCACTATGTTCTTGAGGGAAATATCCTAAAAATACATTATGTCCTATCTGTACATCGCCACTCTCAGGCTTTAGTACATTAGCTAGCATTTTTAAAAGTGTTGTTTTACCCATACCATTATTTCCGATAACACCAATTTTATCTCCTCTCATTATTTCAAAAGTAAAATCTTTAATTACTTCTTTGTCTGGGTAACTTTTAGATATTTTATCTATTTTGAATATCAATTTTCCAGGGGTTATTTCATTGGGGATAAATCTAACATAAGGCCTTTGAATATTTGTTTTTTTTAGATCTTGAATTTGAAGTTTATCTACTTCTTTTAATCTAGACTTCACTTGTGATGCTCTAGTTCCTGCTCTAAATTTAGTGATAAATTCATTTAATTTTTCAATTTTTTTCTCTTTACTTTTCGCTTCGTGCTCTGATCTTTCTTTTACTTTAGTTTTAATAAGAACCATATCATCATAATTACCAGGATACAAAATAATGGTGTCATAATCTATATCAGCAATATGTGTAGTTATAGTATTTAAAAAATATCTATCATGAGATACAACAATTAATGTCCCTGTGTATTTTTTTAAAAATTCTTCTAACCATGTAATAGACTCTAAATCCAAATGGTTCGTAGGCTCATCTAATAAAAGAGCTTCTGGTTTTCCAAATAGAGCTTGACAAAGCATTACTTTAAATTGAGCATCAGTTGGAATTTCTTTCATTGTTAAATTATGCAACTCTTGTTCAATCCCCATTCCAATTAAAAGCTCTTCAGCTTCAGCTTCAGCAGTATACCCTTCTTCATCAGCTATTACCTCTTCTAATTCAGCAAGGCGCATTCCAATTTCATCTGTCATTTCTATTTCATATAAAGTATCTCTTTCATCTAATGCTTTATATAATTTTTTATTTCCAAAAATAACAGAATTTAAAATTGTAAAATCTTTAAAATCTTTAATATTTTGTTTCAAAAAACCTATTTTTTTAGGTCGTGAAACATGGCCTTCTGTTGAATCTTCATCTTTCATTATTATTTTAAATAAAGTAGATTTGCCACATCCATTAGGACCTGTAAGACCATATCTACAGTTTGGATGAAATGTAATACTTACATTTTCAAAAAGAGTTCTTGAACCAAATTTTTTTGAAATTTTATCTAATGTAATCATTTTTCTTATAAAATTAATTTTTATTTAAATTATTATAGCATATTGTAAAGAAAAAACAAGAAATTGAATTATTATTCATGGATTTTGAGAAAAAAATAAATAATTTTTTAAATTATCTAAAAGTTGTTAAAAATGCATCTGATCATACCACTAGAAATTACTTGATTGATTTAAAATATTTTACACAGTTTTTAAAAAAAAAATTTAAAAAAGAAAATATTAATATTTCTTCAATAAACAAATGGACGCTTAGAAGTTATTTAGCATCTTTATATGATCAAAAATTAAAAAGTCGATCTATAATGAGAAAAATATCAACACTTAGATCTTTTTTTAATTATTTAATGAAAGAAAAAATAATTAAAGAAAATCCACTAGATGAAATTGACAGTCCTAAAAAACAACAAGCATTTCCAAACGCTATAAATTACTCACAAATTGAACATCTTTTTAATATGCCTGATACATCTAATTATTTAGGTTTAAGAGATAAAGTTATTATGGAGGTTTTGTATAGTTCAGGACTTAGGCTATCTGAACTTGTTTTATTAGATAAAAAAGATTTGGATGAAAAAAATAATTTATTAAATATCTATGGTAAAGGAAAAAAACAAAGAATTGTTCCAATTACAAATACAGCAAAAAATTGGCTTAAAAAATATTTAGATCATAAGAGTAGATTTGAAGATAATAAAATTAATAAAAAACAAAAAAATGATAAAGCATTATTTTTAAATAAATTTGGAGAGAGAATAACAGTAAGATCTATAGATAGAAATTTCAAAAAATATCTTTTAAAATCTGATTTAGATTTAAAAATTACTCCTCATACAATAAGACATACAATTGCTACTCACTGGCTTGAAAATGGGATGGATTTAAAAACGATACAAATATTACTAGGACATACGAATTTAGCAACGACTACGATGTACACTCAGGTATCTTCAAAACTTAAAAGAAAAGTTTATGATAAGACTCATCCAAGAGCTTAAAAAAAAGAAGAGGCAGTAAGCCGGATTTTGTGTTTAATAGTCATTCATCTAGGGATTATATAACTATAATCCTCAAGCGGCTTTGCTTTGAGCATAAGGTAAAAGATCTAAACTCATTTATGCCTGGCTTCGAATGGGGTTTACAACAACTTAAATCTCTTCTAAGTACGAAGATAAGTTATTTATTACGTTTTTAATGTCGTGGCTACTGATGCAA